>CAZXXM010000040.1:0-7662 GCA_964644715.1 uncultured Salinisphaerales bacterium | reverse complement strand
CGGCTCGCCACGCTGGCGCGCTCGATCTTCACGCGGCCGTCCGGCCGATGGCGGAACCGGCATGACGACGCCTCCAGTACCGGCCGGTGCGGAACTCGATTCGCGACGTCGCGTGCTCAGGCCCTACGGCGCGTACACGTTCAACACGTTTCCGTTCGCCCACGTGCAGTCGTCCGCCTGCCTGCCCGAACACCAGTACGAGGCGCTGTCGTCGACGTTTCCCGATCGGGCGCGCTTTCCGATGACGGCCGGCCGTAGAGACGGCGGCCTGCTCCGCATTCCCTCGTCGCGTGTGCTCGCCGAACGCGGCTTCAGCGAGGAATGGAAATGGTTCGTCGCGCAACACACCAGCCAGGACTTCTGGATGCAGATCCTGGAGATCTTCGGACCGCAGCTGCACGCGGGATTCCAGCCCATCGAGAACCGCCTGGGCCGCCCGATGAACCGCTGGCGCGCCGTGCGTCGCGGCTCCGGCGAGCAGGGCGACGTCACGCTCGAATGCCAGCTGGTCCTCGGCAGCGGAGAGGGCGCGTCACCGGTCGATGCGCCGCATGTGGGCCATGCGACGACGCTGTGGACCGGGCGGCTCGACCTGCGTGATCCGGCCGACGACGCCGAGGGCGGCGATCTGCGGCTCTACCGCGGACTCAAGGACCTTCGCTTCGACACGCATCAGGCGCCGCCCAGCCAGGTCGTGCACGAGGTGACGGCGCGCTACGCCGCCAACAGCTTCGTCGGCTTCGTGAACGGTCCTCAGGCCATCCATTCGCAGAGCGGGCGAGCGCCCGCCGCGCAGCTGCGGCGCCACGTCGATCTGATCGTCGAGCTGGATCGTCCCGCTTTCGAACTGCCGCAGATGCATCCGCTGCGGCGTCGCTGGCACCGGCTCGTCCATCGCAGGGCGGGCCGCTGAGGGCTACGCGCCGCGATACCCGTCAGCCACCGGGCGCGGGCGATTCGAGCACGAAGGTCTTCGCGACGCCGCTCGCCGCCGACGGCGCCAGCCACACCGAGAACTCGCCGGGTTCGGCCACGAGCTTCATCTGCGCGTCGTAGAAGCACAGGTCCGCGCGGCGCAGCGTGAAGCTCACGTCGCGCGAAGCGCCGGCCGCGAGCCGGAGTTTCTGCACGCCCTTGAGCTCGCGCACGGGCCGGGAAAGGCTGGCGACCCGGTCGTGAACGTAGAGCTGCACCACTTCCTCGGCTTCGCGCGGACCGGTGTTCGTCAGCTTCATGCGAACGCTCAGCGATCCGTCCCAGGCCATCCGCCCGTCGCCGACGTCCAGCTCGCCGTATTCGAAGCGCGAGTACGTCAGCCCGTGCCCGAACGCGAACAGCGGTTCGTTGCTCACGTGGCGATAGCGCGCCTTCCAGTACGGATCCTCCGCCGTGGTCTGCGGGCGGCCGGTCGGGCGATGCGCGTACCAGAACGGCTGCTGCCCGGCCGACTGCGGAAAGCTCACCGGAAGACGGCCGGACGGCGAGTGATCGCCGAACAGGATGTCGACGATCGCGTGGCCGGTCTCGACCCCCAGGAACCAGGTGACCAGCAGTGCATGCGCGTCCCGCACCGCGCCCTCGAGCGCCAGCGCGCGGCCGTTGCGCAGCAGCACGATCGTCGGCGTGCCGGTGGCGATGACGATCTCGGCCAGCTTCTGCTGGACGATCGGCAACAAGATGTCGGTTCGCGACGCGGCCTCGCCGGACATGTCCTGCGTCTCGCCGATCGCCAGCAGCACGACGTCGGCGTCCTTCGCGGCGGCTCTCGCGCGTTCGAAGCCGCCGCGAATCTCCTGTTCCGGATCGCAGCCCTTCACCGTTTCGAGCAGGGCCGGGTCGCGCAGCGTGTCGAGCAGGCCCTGCTCGATGCTCACGGCATCGCGCATGTCGGCGAACGGCGCCCAGGGCCCGGCGAGATTCGCGACGTCGGCGCCGAACGGTCCGATCAGCGCAATCTTCTGCCCGGCTTTTCGTAGCGGCAGGATGTCGCCCCGGTTCTTCAGCAGCACGATCGAAGATCGGGCGCTTTCTCGCGCGAGCTGCCGGGCGGACGCCGTTCGTGTATTGCGCCTCTCCACCGCGGGGTCGAGCGATCGGTAGGGGTTTTCGAACAAGCCGAGCAGCTGCTTGATGCGCAGCACGCGCCGGACCGCGTCGTCGACGACGGCCACCGGCAACTCGCCGCTGTCGACCAGCGACGGCAGATGCTGGTTGTACAGGTCGCTCTGCATGCTGATGTCGACGCCGGCCAGGATCGCCAGCCGCGTGGCTTCGCGTTCGTCGGCGGCGACGCCGTGCATGATCAGTTCGCGATCGGCGGTGTAGTCCGACACCACCAGGCCGCGGAACTTCCATCGTTCGCGCAGCAGGCCGGTGAGCAGCGCGCGGTGCGCCGTCAGCGGAACGCCGTTGAGGTCGTTGAAGCCGCTCATCGAGGACATCGCGCCCGCGTCGAAAGCGGCCTTGAACGGCGGCAGGTAGACCTCGTGCAAGGTCTGCTCCGACATCTCGACGCTGTTGTATTCCATGCCGCCGATCGCCGCGCCGTAGCCGACGAAATGCTTGGGGCAGGCGAGCAGGCTGTCCGGGTCGGACAACCGCCGTCCCTGGAAGCCGCGCACGCGCGCCGCGGCGAACAGCGAACCCAGATGCGGATCTTCGCCCGCCCCTTCGGCGACGCGGCCCCAGCGCTGGTCGCGCCCGATGTCCACCATCGGCGCGAATGTCCAGTGCAGGCCGTGGGCCGTGGCTTCCACCGCGGCGGCGCGCGCCGTACGTTCCGCCAAGGCGGGATCGAAGCTCGCCGCCTCTCCCAGCGGGATCGGGAACACGGTGCGAAGGCCGTGGAGCACGTCGCCGCCGAACAGCAGCGGAATTCCCAGGCGCGATTCCTCGATCGCCAGGCGCTGAAGCTCGCGGCCGGCGGCTGCGCCCGTGCCGTTGAACAGGCCGACGAGGCGCCCTTCGCGGATGCGCTGTGCGAGGTTTTCGTCGATCTTCGGCCCGGCATCGGGATTGATCCGGTCCTGCGTCCCGATGCGGATCGGATCGGCGAACAAGCTCAACTGGCCGGCCTTCTCCGCCACCGTCATGCGGCCGATCAAGGCCTCGATGGCTGCTTCGTCAGCGGGGCTGGACCGCGTCTGCCCGCAGACGCGCTGCGCGATGGCGAGCAGGGCGAGCGACGAGGCGCCGGCGAGGAAGCTGCGCCGAGTCGTCGACAGCGGATCGCCCGTCATGCCGGAACGCGGTCACGGTCGAGAACGCCCGCCCGGGTCAGAAACGCGAACACGGCGATGCCGACGTAGCAGATCGCCGGCACGATCAGCGCCGACAGCAGGCCGAAACGGTCCGCCGCCGCGCCGGTGATCACCGGGATCACGGCGCCGCCGACGATGGCCAGGCACAGCAGGGCCGAGCCCTGCGGGGTCTCGTCGCCGAGCTTCTCGATGCCCAGCGAGAAGATGCCGGGGAACATCACCGAGTTGAACAGGCCGATGGCGATGATCGCCACCGCCGCGAGCGTTCCGGTGGACAGGCTGGAGACCGTCGCCAGGCTCGCGGCCCCGAGCGCGCAGAAGCCGAGCAGGGTCGCGGCGCCGATACCGCGCAGCAGGAACGTGGCGACAAAACGGCCGACCATCGCGCCGCCCCAGTACAACGACACCAGCTGTCCGGCCCGGATCGCGGTCTCGCCCAGGGTGTCGGGCAGCATCAGGTAATTGACCATGACGCTGCCGATCGACACCTCCGCGCCGACGTACAGGAAGATCGACAGCGCCGCCATCGCCAGTCGCGGATGACGCAGCGGCGCGAACACGGCGCTGCCGCTGACCTGGTGTGGCACGTCCGGCATGCCGCGCTGCCGGCGCAACAGCCAGAACGCCAGCGCGAGCGCTCCGAGCACGGCCGCGATGCCCAGGAACGGCAGCCGCACGACATCGGCCTCTTCGCGACGCAGCGCGGACAGCGCCTCGGCCGACAGCGAAGAAGGATCGCCCGGCAGGTCGACCCCGCCGGCCAGGATGAACGCCGCGCCCAGCCAGGGCCCCACCGTGGTGCCGAGCGAGTTGAAGGCCTGCGCCAGCACCAGGCGCACGTGCGATCGGCGCGGATCACCGAGATTCGCGATCAGCGGATTGGCGGCGACCTGCAACAGCGTGATGCCGCTGGCCAGCACGAACAGCGCGAGCAGGAACAGCGGGAACAGTCCGATGCTGGCCGCCGGCGTGAACAGCAGGCAGCCCGACGCCATCACGCCCAGGCCGACGACGATCGAATGCAGGTAGCCGATGCGGGCCAGCAGCAGTCCGGCCGGAATCGAGATCACCAAGTAGGCCAGGAAGAAGGCGAACTGCGACAGCATCGCTTCGGCATACGTCAGCGAGAACAGCCCCTTGAGCTTGGGCACGAGGCTGTCGACGAGCACCGTGCAGAAACCCCAGACGAAGAACAGCCCGATGATCATCGCGGTCACGCCGCCGTGCGGTTTGGCGCCGCCGTTCTCCGAAGCGGCGGCCTGGGGTGAGACGTGCATCAGGTTCTCCTCTCTCGTGGTGCTCGCTGGCGCCGGGTCGTTGTCGGCGGTGGGCATTCAAGGCCAAAAGCATTGAACACAAAGAGACGCAAAGAAAAGCGCAAAGGACGCAGAGATGGAAGGTTAAGCGGTTAACCATCGTGCTCATGTGCAGCAAGCGACGTCGTTCAAGGCGGCATTTCACGAAATCTTTGCGTCCTTTCTTCTCCCTTTGCGCCCTTAGCGTTCAATGCTTTTCTACTTCCACCTACCTCAAATTTTTCGCAGGCGACTCGCTCCGCAGCGCCGCCAGGACTTCGTCCGTGTGCGCTCCCAGCGCCGGGCCCAGCCATCTTGTCCGGCCCGGCGTCGCACTGAGCTTGGGAACGATGCCCGGAATCCGCATCGGCAGCCCCGTGGGCGTCACGTGTTCTTCCAGCATGCCGCGCGCTGCGTACTGCGGATCGGCGCAGATGTCGGCGGCCGTGTAGATCTTGCCGACCGGCACCTCCGCGGTTTCGAGCGCCGCGATGACCTCGTCGATGTCATGCGCCAAGGTCCAGCGGCTGATCGCCGCGTCGATCTCGTCGTTGCGCAGCACGCGTCCATCGTTGTGCGCGAGCGCGGGATCGGCGGCGAGGTCGGGCCGATCGATCGCCGTCATCAGGCGCTTGAACAGCGCATCGCCGTTGCCGGCGATGACGACGTGCTGCCCGCAGCGGCATTCGTAAGTGTTCGACGGCGAGATGCCGGGCATGCTCGCGCCCGAGCGCTCCCGCGTGAATCCCAGGCCGGAGAATTCCGGGATCAGGCTCTCCATGACGGCGAACACCGATTCGTACAGCGCGACGTCGACGAACTGTCCCTTGCCGCCGTTGTTCCTCAGGTGGTGCAGGGCGACCATCGCGCCGAACGCGCCGTACAGCGCGGCCAGCGTGTCGCCGATGCTGACCCCCGAACGCACTGGCGGCCGGTCGGGAAATCCGGTGACGTAGCGCAGGCCGCCCATCGCCTCCGCGATCGCCGCGAAGCCGGGCAGGTCACGCCGCGGCCCGGTCTGTCCGTAACCGGAGATGCGCACCATGATCAGCTTCGGATTGATCGCCGACAGAGATTCCCAGCCCAGCCCCCATTCCTCGAGCGTTCCGGGCCGGAAGTTCTCGATGACGATGTCGCACTCGGCGACGAGCCGGCGCACGATGTCGCGTCCTTCGTCCGTCTTGAGGTCGAGCACGACGGATTTCTTGTTGCGGCTCTGCACGTACCACCACAGCGACGTGCCCTCGTGCAGCTTGCGCCACTTGCGCAGCGGGTCGCCGGTCTTGGGCGGTTCGATCTTGATGACGTCCGCTCCGAACTGCGCGAACAGCGCGCTCGCGTAGGGGCCGGCGATCAGCGCGCCGAGCTCGAGGACGCGCAGGCCTTGCAGCGGAAGCGGGGTGTCGGTGGAATCCATGCACAGGAGAACGAAGCGGGGCAGGCTGCGATCTTCTCGCCGATCGTGTCGCGGTGCACCCCATGGAGTGGTCCCGGTTTGAACGGGGGTCGCGCCACGTCGACGAGACTTCCTCGCTCGTTCGACCTACACCTCCTGCCCCGAGGCATCTGCCGGCGTCACCACCCGCGTCCTGCGCGAGTTCAGCGCCACCAGCACGCCACCCACCGCGACCACGCACATGCCCAGGATGCTCAGGTGATCCGGCACGTGCTCGAACACCAGCCATCCGAGCAGGCCGGCCCACACGAGCTGCACGTACATCATCGGGGCCAGCAGCGAGGCGGGGGCATGCCGATGCGCGGCGGTGAACAGGAAATGCCCGAGCCCGCCGGTGACGCCGAGGCTCAGGAACAGCAGGATCTGCATCGCAGAGGGCGCAACGCCTTCCCAGTACCAGGGCAGGCCGATGCCGAACAGGATCGAACCGACCAGGGCCATGTAGAAGATCAGCGCGACGGTGCGTTCGGTGCGGATCAGGACCCTCGAGAGAAGCTGATAGCTCGCGAGCAGGCCGACGGCGCCCAGCGCGTAGGCGATGCCCACCGGGTCGAGGTCGCCACCCGGTCGCGCGATCAGCACGATGCCCAGCAGGCCCGTGCTGGCCGCCACCCAATCGATCAGGCCGACGCGCTCCTTGAGCAGCGGGCCCGCGATCAGCACGACCAGCATCGGCGACAGGAACAGGATCGCGGTCGTCTCCGCCACCGGCATGCGCTGGAAGGCCATGCCCACCGACAGCGAGGCGATCGCCAGGCTGGCCGCGCGCACGATCACCAGACCGGTCCGGTTCGTCTGCACCAGCCGCAGTCCCTGGCTCGGCGCGAGCAGCACCAGCATCAGCAGGCACTGCACGATGTAGCGGATGGCCACGACCAGCGGGACTTCGTAGTACGCCGTCAGGTACTTCGTCGTCGTGTCCATGCAGGCGAACAGGAACAGGGCGCAGAAGAACAGCAGCACGCCACGAAACGGGTGATGCGGGATGGGGTTCTCAGACATCGTGGCCTCCGCGAACGGCGGGCGGCGGCAATCCGGAGTCTGGCCGTGCACGAAGCAGCGGCAGGGGCAGGGCGTGCATCGTCTAGCGGGTCAAAGTGGGCGACCCCGTTGACGAGGCATCGGACCGGCAGCAGGGCGGGAACCGACAGCATAGGGCACCGCGCGGTCGGGCGACGGGGGTATGCCGCCGGCCGGGGCTAGGCGGGCGTCTGCTCGCCGGTGTGCAGCGGCTGCCCGAGCATGTCGGGCGTGACCAGCACCCGTCCTTTCTCGGTCACGTGGAATCGCCGCCGGTCCTGCGCGGCATCGTGCCCGATGACGGTCTGATCGGGCAGCACGCAGCCCTTGTCGATCACCGCGTTCCGGATCCTGCAATCCTGTCCCACGCTGACGTCGGGCAGCACGACGCAGTCTTCCATCACGGTGCCGGCCTCGACGCGAACGTTCGAGAACAGCAGGGTCCTGCGCAACTGTGCGCCGGAGATGATGCAGCCGCCGGAGACCATCGAGTCCACCGCCATGCCACGCCGGTTCTCGTCGTCGAACACGAACTTGGCCGGCGGCAGTTGCTCTTGCGAGGTCCAGATCGGCCATTCGCGATCGTAGAGATTGAGCGGCGGCGCCACCTTGACCAGCTCCATGTTCGCTT
>CAZXXM010000039.1:0-12500 GCA_964644715.1 uncultured Salinisphaerales bacterium | reverse complement strand
GATGACCTGGGCGCCTTCCCGCGCCAGCGTCTGAGCGATCGATGCGCCGATGCCCCGCGCCGCACCGGTGACCAGTGCCAGCTTGCCGGCGAGCTGTCCCGAATAGGCCTGCGGAGTGAGTTGCGAAGGTCCGACTTCGAGCACCTGCCCGTCAACGAACGCAGCGTGCTCGCTCAGAAAGAAACGCAGCACGCCGGCGAGATTCGCGTCGCCTCCATTGGCGACCACGACCAGATTCACCGTCGACCCCTTGCGGCCGATCTCCTTGCCGAGCGATCGAACGAACCCGCTGAGCGCCGCCGCCGCCGTGCGCTGGCCCACCGGATCCGCCGTCGTGGTCGCACGGGTGACGACGACCACCCGTCCATGTGCGGACAGCCGCGAGACGCGCGGCTGCAGGAAGTCGTACAGCGTTCGCAGGCCTTCTGCGGAATCGATGCCGCTCGCGTCGAAGACCAGGGCATTGGGTGAGAATTTCTCGCCCGATGGCTCGCCCTTCAGGACCAACCCCAGCGTATGGGCCGCCGCTTTCAGCGGTGCCAGGCCCGTGTGATCCGGCGCGACGAACAGTTCAGCTCCAGTTCCGCCCAGGGCACCGAGCATCGGGCTGGCCATTGCCGCCGTCGGTGCCGTGCCCACCATCACCGTGCGACCACTCAAAGGCTGGTCCGCGTATGCACCGGTCGCGCGACGCAGTCGGGGTGGCGAAGGAAGACCGAGCAGACCGGACAACTGCTTGCCGAACGCGGTTTGAGAGAACTCGAGGAAGCGATCGCTCATCGATGAACCTGAGAGAGTGAATGGAGGAAATCCCGATGCAGCCCCGGAGTGCAGGCGATGGGATCGCGGAGCTTAAGTACCGCAATCGAGGGCGCGCACTGACAAGAGCGCCGAACGTTGACGTCCGGCCAGCCCCTGCCGGATAGTTCCCCGCTGTCGCTGCCTGTCGAATGGAGAACGGGCATGACATTTGATGCTGAAGACGTACACAAACATACGATTCCTTAGATTGGGAGAGCGGTGATGAACTCGAAGGCCCTGGTCCTTGCGGCCGCAACCACCGGCGTGGCAGTCGTCACGATGGTCTCGCTGAATCTGGTCGCGCCGATTTCGCACGCTGCGGAAGCGCACGGGAATGCGACGGGCGTTACTGCGGATCAGGTCTTCGCCGCCTCGATTTCCGAGCCGGGCGCCTCGTCGCCGGAAGCGCGGCCGATGGAAGTGGCCGCCCTCACCGATGCCGCCACGCCGGCCGCCGAAACCGCACCGGAACCTGCAGTGACCGAAACGCCGGCTCCCGCCTCATCGCCCGCGCCTTCGACTGCGGCCGTTGGCGGTGGCTCTTGCGCAATGGGTACCAGCTCGGGCGCGCCCGTCGTCGTCGCTGCCGCCGGCGCTCCGGCCGCCAGCGCCGCCGAGTCGTCCGAGCCCGCACCGGCGATGGAAGTTGCCCAGGCAGCGACCCCGCCCGCCGAGCCTGCGCCGATGCCCGAGTCCGCGCCCGCCCCGGCCGAACCGATGGCCGACGCCTCCGCGATGAGCTCGCCCGCTCCTGAGTCCTCCGCTCCGGTCGAAGCCGGTGGGTCGTGCTCTACGGGTCTCGTCGATCCCAACCAAGCCCCTGTCGTCGTGAAGGCCGGCGGCTACCCGGGCGACACGTCGGAACCGGCCGCACCGACCGACCTTGCGACGGCCGAAAACAACGATGCGGCTGCCGCCGCGATGACGGAACCCAGCGCCCCGGTCGAGTCCGCTCCCCCGCCGCCGGCTCCCGAGCCGGCTCCGGCTCCGGAAGCCGCGCCTGTCGAACCGGCACCGGCCGCTGCGCCGCCCCCGCCGGAGCCGAAGGCGGAAGCACCCAAGCCCGCGAAGCCCAAGTCGAGCGCGCCGTCCAAGCCCGCTGCGCCCAAGAAGGCGCCGGCTGAAGCGAAGGTCGCCTGGTGGCCCGCGAAGTCCGACGGCAAGCTCAACGTGGTCTATGCCGGTGAAGCGAACTTCACCAAGGCCATCGTGATCCTGCTCGACGGTCAGTTCGACAACGCCGACAGCGCCGAGCAGAACATCAAGGTCAAGCCCAAGAAGGGCGGCAGCGTGAACGGCAAGTGGATGGTGGCCAAGGGCAACCCGTCGATGCTGCTGCTCAACGTCGATCCGGGCCTGTACACGGTCGAGGTCGGAAGCGGCCTGACGGACAAGGGCGGCCGCGCGATCGGCGCCGCCTCCAGCGGTGCCGTGTTCGTCCACTGACACCACGTTCCACGACGACCGACTGATGGCCACGACGCTGTTCGACCTCTCAGGCCGCGTCGCGCTCATCACCGGCGCGTCGCGGGGCATCGGTGAAGCCACGGCGCGCCTGTTGGCCGAGCAAGGCGCGCACGTGGTGATTTCCAGCCGCAAGCAGGACGACCTGGATAAGGTCGCCGCCGACATCCGGGCAGCTGGTGGCAAGGCCACCGCGATCGCCGCGCACCAGGGTGATTCGGCGGCGCTCAAGCACCTGATGAACCGCGTGACCGGCGAGATCGGACGCCTCGACATCCTGGTCAACAACGCCGCGACCAATCCCTACTTCGGCCACATCGCCGATACCGACATGGGGATGGTCGAGAAGACGCTTCAGGTCAACATCAAGGGCTACTTCGAGCTGTCTGCACTCGCGTCGAAAGTGATGCGGACGCAAGGCGGCGGTTCGATCATCAACATCGCGAGCGTCAACGGCGAGAAGCCGGCGCTGTTCCAGGGGATCTACTCCATCACCAAGGCCGCCGTCATCAACATGACGCAGGCCTTCGCGCGCGAATGCGGACCGTGGAAGGTTCGCGTGAATGCGGTACTGCCTGGGCTTACGGACACGAAGTTCGCGTCGGCGCTCACGCAGAACGATTCGATCCGCAGGTCCTTCACCGATCAGCTGCCCCTGCAGCGCATGGCGCAGCCGCAGGAAATCGCACCGGCCGTCCTGTATCTGGCCAGCGATGCCTCCAGCTACGTCACCGGCACTACGCTGGCCGTCGACGGCGGCTACCTCGCCTAGCCTTACGGGCCGCCCGCGGATCAGGGCACCCGCTTCGATGAACCATTGGAGCCGCACGCACTCCAAGCGGCGTAAACTGCCCCGCGCCCTCGATTTTCCTTCCATGCTCCGAACCTTCGCACCGCTTGTCGTGACTGCGGGCCTGATCACCAGTGCATGGGGAGCCGCGCGCGCGCAGGACACGATCATGTCCCGACCGCCGGCCGTTACCGAATTGCCGGAGTCGTCGACGCACGACCTCGATCTTCCTCAGATCGGCAATCCCGCCGACACCGCGCTGTCGCCCGCGGAGGAAGCAAGGCTCGGCGCTCGCGTGGTCTCCGAGCTGTATGCCTACGAATACGTGCTCGAAGATCCCCAGATCACGGACTACCTGACGTCGACGGGCTGGAAGCTCGCCGCCGCCAGCGGCACGCGACCTCCGAAGCTCGAGTTCTTCATGGTCAGGGACCCGCGCATCAACGCGTTTGCGCTGCCGGGCGGCTTCATGGGTTTCAATGCCGGTCTGTTGACCGCCAGCAGCAACGAAAGCGAGCTGGCCGGTGTCATGGCGCACGAACTCGCGCACGTCACGCAGCGCCACATCGCGCGCAGCGCGGCGGAAAGCGGTGGTGTCGCATCGATCGCGACCTGGCTCGCGGTGCTGGCGGCGATCATCGCGGGCTCGGCCAATCCGGACATCGTGCTCGCCGCGCTCGCCGCCGGACAGGGCCTGGCCTATCAGCGGCAGGTCTCCTTCACGCGCGCACACGAACTCGAGGCCGATCGCATCGGCATCCGCACGCTGTCCGAGGCGGGCTTCAATCCCGAGGGAATGGCGACGTTCTTCCAGAAGCTGGAACAGCAGTCGCGCCTGGACGGCAACGGCATTCCCGAAATTCTTCGCACCCACCCGGTCAACACGACGCGCGTGTCCGAAGCGCGCGCGCGCGCGGCGTCGATGCCGAAGAACGATGCGGCCGATTCCATCGAATACGGCTTGATGAAGGCGCGCACACAGGTGTTCGCCTCGCGCCAGCCCAGCGATGCCGTCGACGCCTACACCGCGCTGATTTCGGCAGGACACGACACCCCGGCCTACCGCTACGGCCTCGCCTTCGCGCAGCACCAGCTCGGGCAGGACGACAAGGCCTTGGCCACGCTCAAGCCCGTGCTCGAGAAGTACCCGCGCCAGCCCAACGTCGGGCTTCTCCAGGCCGCCATTCTGAGCGACGCGCGCGATCCGTCCATGGGCCTGGCCGCGTACGAGAACACGCTGCAAGCCAATCCGCGCTTCGCACCGGCGATCCTCGAGTACTCCGAAGCGCTGATCCACGCCGGCAAATCAGACCAGGCGCGCGAAATCCTGGTATCGCACGAACAGGCCTTCGGCACGCGCCTGGATACCTACCGCCTGCTGTCGCAGGCGGCACGTGACGTCGGCAACAACGCCGAGGCGAGCTACCAGATGGCGACCTACCTCTACCTGCGCGGCGACGCCGGCGGCGCGCTTTCGCAGCTCGACGCAGGCCTGCGCATCGCCAGCCTCAGCGAACAGGATCGGGCACGCCTGAGCGCACGCCGCGCCGAGGTTCGGGAAGCGCTGCCGCGCAACTACGATCCAGAGGAACGGGTCCGTCGCCGGCGTTGACCGGAGGCTCAGGTTTTCGCCTCGAGAATCCTGCGGGCGGACTCGCGGGCGGCCCCCGGGGCCAGCGTGATGCCCAGGCGATGATGGCCGCTGTTGACGAATAATCCGCGCCGCTCGGCACTCCAACCCATCAGCGGCGCCCTGCCCTGCGGTGCCGGACGCAATCCCGACCAGTGCGCGATCACCGGGCAACCAGCCAGGGCCGGCGCCATTTCGCGCACGCTCTGCAGGAGGCTGTCGCGTGCGGTGTCGGTCGTGACGTCCGCGAACCCCGCCTCTTCGCGCGTGCTGCCGACCAGCACCAGGCCATCGCGCCGCGGGATCAGGTAGCGGCCCTCCCGCAGCAGGATGGACGACAGCGCACCTGCTCGCCCCTGCAGCAGGAGCATCTGTCCGCGCACCGGCCGGATCGGCAACGTCGCCTCGAGCTGGCCGCTCCACGCACCCGCAGCCATCACGATGACACCCGCGCCATACCCGCCCTGCGCGGTCCGGACGCCGACGACCTTGTCTCCCTCGCGCAGGAGCTCGCGGACCGCCTCGTTCTCGACGCAGTCGCCGCCGGCGGATCGCAAGGCCTGCGCGAGCCCGCGCAACAGCCTCGGACTGCGAACCTGGGCGACTCCCGGCAACCTCACGACGACCCCTTCCGGCGAGGCGGCCGACGTCGCCACCGGCAGCGCCTCCAGGCCCCAGTCCCGGGCGGCGTAGACCCATTGCGTGGCGTTGGCCGGCGCCAGGACCTGCATGCCGGTGACGGCGTATTCGGGATCGATGCCGCCCAGGTCGCGGATGCCGGCACACCAGTCGGCATAGCCTGCGAGGCTGTCCCGCAGGATCGGCAAGGTGGCGTCGTCGACGCCGTCCGGCTCCAGCGGTGACAGGATGCCGCCGCCGGCCCACGACGCGGCACCTCGACCCACCGCCGCCCGCTCGATCACGCGAACACGCAACCCGGCCCGCCGGAGTTCGAGGGCGGTCGACAACCCGATTACCCCGGCACCGATGACGAGGACATCGGCCGAACGAGTAGCCTGCGGCATGGAGCGGACGAAAGAGGCTGATGCGGAAAGGCAATTATCGACCCGGCATCCGGATCGCGCGAGGCGCGGCCATTGGACCTCGCCGACGCACCCGTCCATCCGACCACTGTCGTGCAAAAAAAGGGGCCTGATATAAACGCGCCATGACCCGGCACCAAGGATTCACTTTGCTCGAACTGATGGTGACGATCGTGATCGCATCCATCCTGCTCGCGCTGGCGGTGCCGGAGTTCACCCGTTTCGGCCTGGCTTCGGCCCGCGCCAAGGGTGCGACCGAATTGTTCGCAGCGCTCAGCGAAGCCCGCTCCGAGGCCGTGGCCCGCAACGCGCCGGTGACCCTGTGCCGGCGCGATTGGTATTCGAGCGCCTCGTTCCCGCAGTGCGCGACCGGCGGTGGGACCTGGGCGCAGGGCTGGCTGGTCTATCAGGACTCGGACGGCGACTTCTCGGGTTCGGAGCCGGACAAGGCCGCCGACCTGATCTCCGCCTACGACCGGATCGGCCAGACCTCGCCGACGCGGGACAAGGACGCCTTCGTGGTGCTGACGACGCTGGACGATCCGACGCACCTGAGCTTCCAGGCCAACGGCCGCACCGGGCAGCACGTGCAGTTCACGCTCTGCGAGAACCGCAGTCTGCTCGGCGACGCGCGCCTGATCGACGTGGCGCTCAGCGGTCGGGTGAGCCTGGTCCCGATGGACAAGTCCTCGCTTCCGGCGGCCTGCCCGTGAGTGCACTACCGCATCGCGCGCGAGGCTTCACGCTGATCGAAGTGCTGATCACCGTGTTCGTCGCCGGCATCGGCCTGCTCGCGGTGGCGGGGCTGCAGGCCATGTCGAAGAAGTTCAACTACGACGCCGTGCAACGCACGACCGCGAGCGTGCTGGCGCAATCCATGGTGGAAAGCCTGCGCACCAATCCCGCTTACCTGGATTGGTATCTCACCAGCGACGCCGCGTCCGCCGCATCGTCGGTCGACTGCGCCGCTCCCGGCGCGAAGTGCTCGCCGGTCGAACTGGCGGCCTACGATCTGCATCGCTGGAGCCTGTCGCTGGCCGGCGCCGAGGCCAAGGTCGACGGCGATAACGCCGGCGGCCTGGTCGAACCCACGGGCTGCATCCAGAAAGGCAGCGTCGACGGTCTTTACACGGTGGCGGTCGCCTGGCGCGGAATCACCGGCATCTCGCCGCCGGGCAACGACGATCCGGCAGACGACCCAGCCCGCAATCCCTGCGGCCTGAACCTGCATCGCTACGACGACCCGCGCCAGTCCGGCGAGGACGATCGCATGCGCCGCATCATCGTCCTCGACGCTTTCGTGGCCGATCCCAATGCGCTCTGAATCGCCACGCCAGGCGGGCTTCACCCTGGTCGAACTGCTCGTCTCGACGGCGCTGGGACTGATGCTGATGGCCGGGATCGCCACGCTGTTCGTATCGACCAACCGCGCCTACCGCGAGAACGACCTGATCGCCGGCATGCAGGACCAGGCGCGCTTCGCGATGGCCACCCTGTCGCGCGACCTGACGATGGCCGGCTACTGGGGCGGCATGCTCGGCACCGGCAACCTGGTGCCGAATTTCGAGAACACCTCGACGGACGACGACGACACGACGGCGGTGCGGGGTCTGACGCCCGCACAGGACTGCGGACCGGCGGAGACGCCGTGGAGTTTCCTGGTGTCGTCCGCACTGGAGTTCCGCAATCAGGATGCGGCGACCCCGGCCACCGCGCAGTGGCAGTGCCTGCGCAACGTGCGCGCCGGCACCGACGCCCTCGCCGTCCGGCACGTCGCCGGCCAGATCACCGCCTCGATGCCGCTGGGCGCGAGCTCGGTGAGCTTGCGCCCTTATCATTTCTACCTGCAGACCAACGGCACCACCGGCACCTTGATCCGCTGGGGCAACAAGGCCACCGACATCCCGACCGCGCAACCGCTCGCGCCCAACAGTTTCCAGCGCTACTACCCGCGCATCTACTTCGTCCGCGATTTCTCGCTCAAGCCGGGCGACGGCGTGCCGGCGCTCTGCCGCAAGGAACTGTGCCCGAGCGGCTACGTTGCCGATTCGAATCCGGAGCTGGCCAGCTGCGGCACCGGGGCCGTCGGCGCCGCCGGCTTCTATTCCGAATGCATCGCAGAAGGCGTTGAGGACCTGCAGATCGTCTGGGGCCTGGACGATCCGAGCGACAACGACGACATCGTGGACCGCTACACCGCGACGCCGACGGCGGACGAGGTGAAGACGCAGGCGCGTTCGGTGCAGGTCCATCTGCTGGTGCGATCGCGACGTTCCGACGGCGCGCATCTGGACGAGAAGACGTATCGCCTCGCCGACAAGGAGGCGTTCACCCCAGGCAGCGTCGTCGACGGCTCCGGCACGCCGACCGACCAGCAGACCCGTCATTTCTACCGCCGCGCGTATAGCACGACGGTGCAGCTACGCAACCTCGGCATCCAGGGCGGGACAGGAGTGAAATGATGAATCGGCCCTCCTCCATCGCATCAGGCCAAGCGCCGCCGCGGCAGACCGGCGCCGCGCTCGCCACCGCCCTGTTCTTCCTGGTCGTCATCACCCTGCTCGGACTGGCCGCGATGAAAGCCGGGCAGACCGACCTGCGGCTCGCGCTCAACGAAGAGAGCCGCATCACCGCGGTGCAGAGCGCGCAGTCCCTGCTCGAATCCCTGCTCGAGGCCAGCGCCTCCAACATGGTGGTCCAGCAAGGCTCCGGCTACGTCCAGAACTGCTATCTCTCCGCCCAGCTCGACGCCGCCTCGCTGCGCACCCGGCAGAACTTCGATTGCCCGGCGGACCTGAACCCCGTCTCGGTACTGCCGGACAGCACGCTCAAGCTGCACGCCTACACGATGGTCCGCCGCGAGAGCGTCGGCGGCTCCGACTTCGCGCCCGTCTCGGCGCTGCGCCGCGGCGACAGCGGCGAGCGTTTCCGCCTCGCCAGCTTCACGGTGCTGGCCGGGTACGACCGCACGTCGGCCAGTCGCGCCGCCAGCGCAACCGATTCCGGAAATTTCGGCGCCGCCGAAGTGAGCCAGGGCACTTTCGTGAAAGTCGACACGATCGACGGGGTGGTCGTGGAATGAGCGCCGCGAAGAAGAGGCTTCGTCGACTCCGGTCGCAGCTGCTGGTCGTCCTGCTCGGCATTTTCCTCACGCTGCCGGTAGCGCTGCGCGCGGACGACATCGACATCTACAACAACCAGGCCGACAACCCGCTCAAGCCGCCGATGACGATCCTGGTGCTGGATCTGAATCTGCTCGGCATCTGCAACAACGTCATCACCAACGCGAGCAATCCGAACAATCCGGACGCGCCACAGCTGTGCCTGGACGTCCGCAACAGCATGCTGCTGTCCGAACTGCTCGGCGGCGTCACCAGCAATCCCACGCAGTACCTCACGCAATTGCTGCTCGGTACCGGCACCACCGACCGCGGCCGTGCCGCGGCGCTGTGCAATCTCTACGGCATTCTCGGCATCGACTCGCCGGTGGTGCAGCTCCCTGCGGTCGGGGCCGTTCTCAAGCTGCTGCTGGGCAGCGTTTCCACCCTGTCCTGCGGCACCTTGAACTTCCTGCTCGGCATTCCGCTGCTCAGCAGCGTCCTCGACGGCCTGATGGCCGGCTTCGTCGGCCAGCTGGTGGCCGGGCTGGTCAATCCGCTGCTGAGCACCGTGGTCGGTCAGCTTCCGTCCACGGTCATGGGGCTGCTGCAGACCACGATCAGCGGCGTCATGAACCTGGGACAGGTGGGATTGATCTCGCTGCTCGAGTCCATCCTCAACCAGCTCGTCAACTCGCGCGTGGCCATCGTGGTGTCGCATGCGGACCGTGCCACCGCGGCCGGGGCGCCGGCCAGCGCCTGCGCGTTCGGGGACACCGCGTCGATCCCGACGACACGGCGCGAAACCCTGAACTGCAGCAACGGGGCCTACTTCCTCGTCGGCTTCACGCCGCTGGTCGACCAGGGCAGCGTCACGCAACTGCTGACACGGGTGAGCACGCTGCTGACCGGCATGCTCAATCCCACCAACCTGCTCAACTCGACGACGGCCCTGCTGTCGACCGCCGTGACCACGCCGACCTCGCTGCTGCCGCCGTTCCAGGGCAAGGAGGTCTACGCGGAGATCGCCCACTACCTGGCCGGCGACGCGGTCTACAACGCGCCGCTGGCGCGCTGGGACGGCCTCACCGGACTGCTGACGCGCGACACCTCGATCGAAAACGCCGGCCGCTACGTCCAGCCGCCGGCGCAGTGCGACATCGTCAACGTGCTCAACGTCCAGCTGACCAACAGCCTGCGCGACACCGAGTCCGATGCACGGCTCAAGCAGTATTTCCCGAGCGCGGTCTCGCCCAACGGAAGCATCAGCTTCCCGAACGTGGTGGCGAAGGCCCGCGATCCCGGCTTCAAGGACGTCAACGGCAACGACATCGCGCTGCGCTCCTACTTCCTGATCCAGGACAACCTGTCGAGCCTGGCGGCACTGACCAACGTCGGCGTCAACGTGAACAGCTACGTCAACAATCTCGGCCTGCTGAACCTGGGCAAGTCGGTCGCCGAGTTGCTCAAGCCCGTCCTGTCGGTCGATGCCAGCCTGCTGACCCCCAGCCTCGCGGGCAATCCGACGACGCCCGGAAGCCTGGGCACGCCGGCGCAGACCCCGGCGTTCCTGGGGCTCTTCCGTCCGGAAGCCGATCAGAAACCGCGCTGGCCCGGCAATCTAAAGAAGCTCAAGCTGCGCTCGGTCAACGGCAAGCTGAATTACTACGACGCGACCGGCAAGATCGCCATCGCGTCGGACGGGCGCATCGACAAGAACGCCGTCACGTTCTGGACGCAGACCTCGCTGCTCGGCACCGGCAAGATCGCGGACGGTCGCGACGCGACCCTCGGAGGCGCCGGGCAGAAGATCCCGGGCTTCGCACTCGCCGGCGGCGGCAACCCGGGGCGTGCGAACGCCGCCGGTGCACGCAAGCTCTTCTACGACCGCTACACCGGCGCCAGCAAGCTGCCGAGCCTCGCGGCGCTCAATCCGGACGACGCGACGGTGCGCAGCGAGCTGCTGAGCGCGCTGGGCGCTTCGAGCGACACGCAGGCGCAAGAGCTGCTGCTGTACGCGCGTGGATACGAGGTCGGCACGACCGCGACCTCGCTCGGCGTCGGCTCGGGCCTGGGCGGCCGCGCCTGGCTGCACGGCGCGGTCCTGCATTCGCGGCCGGTCGCCGTGAATTACGGCGCGCGCTCCGGCTACTCGAAGAGCAATCCCGACATCCGGGCGATCTACGGCTCGACCGATGGCTACCTGCGCATGGTGACGAACACCGTGTCGGGCGTGGAATCGGGCGTCGAAAGCTGGGCCTTCATGCCGCGCGCCGTGATGGACCAGCAGAAGGTGCTGCGCGACAACCAGCCTTCGTCCAGATTTCCGTACGGCGTCGACGGCGCGCCGACCGTGCTGCTGCGCGATCGCGATCCGAGCGGTGGAGCCGCCGACGGCAAGATCGAGAGCAGCAATACCCATGACCGCGCCGCGGTCTATTTCGGGCTGCGCCGCGGCGGCTCGAGCATCTACGCGCTCGACATCAAGAACCCGGACAGCCCGTCGATGATGTGGCGCATCGGGACGGACGGCCTGTACAACTCGACGGGCCTGGTCGCCGGCTCGGCGACGCAGTTCTCGGAAATGGCCCTGAGCTTCTCCAGTCCGCAGGCCGGCCGCGTGCAGTACACGAACGGCAGCACCACCGCCACGCGCAGCGTCATCCTGTTCGCCGGCGGCTACAACGGCGGCCGCGATGCCGCCAACACGCGCATCGGCAAGGACGCGGCGCGCGGCAGCAAGGGCGTGCTCGGCTCCGACGACGCCCGCGGCAACGCGATCTACATGGTGGACGCGGAAACCGGCGCGCTGATCTGGAAGGTCAGACAGGGCGCGTTCAACCAGAGTTCGCCGTACAACAGCGGAACGCTCACCTTCCAGCATCCGCTGATGGTGGATAGCATCGCCGCCGACCTGACCGTGGTCGACAGCAACGGCGACGGCCTGCTCGACCGTCTCTACGCGGTGGATACGGGTGGCCGGCTCTGGCGTGCCGACTTCGCCGGCGCCGATCGCGCCAACTGGACTGCGACCCCGCTGGCCAGCGTCGGTCGCCATTCCACGGCCAACGTCGGCAACGACCGCCGCTTCTTCCATGCGCCGGACTACGTGCCGTTCAAGGACGCGACCGGAGCCTACGACGCGATCGTCTTCGCCAGCGGTGATCGCGAGGACCCGTTCAACGCCAATACGCAGAACTACCTCTACATGTACCGCGACCGCGCGGTGTCCAGCGGCATGCTGCCCTCGCAGGTGAAGACCTCGGAGTCGGCGCTCACGAGCCACGACAGGTTCGTCGACCTGACGTCGTCCTGCGCCAACGCGACGGCCAACTGCGGGGCTTCGGCCGATGGCGCGATCGGCTGGAAGATCAGCTTGTCGCGTCGCGGCGAGAAAGCCATGTCGCAGCCGCTCAGCAGCGGCGGCACGGTGTTCTTCACCAGCTACGTTCCGCAGGATCCGACGACGCGCAACTGCACGCCGGACGAAGGCAGCAACCGTCTGTACGGCGTCTCGCTTGCCGACAGCCGTCCCGTGGTGCAGAGCTTCATCGCGGACAACGACGTCGACAAGCGCAGCACCGACGGCGGCGTACCCGGCCTCGCCGGCGAGCTGAGCACGGTCGCGACCAGCGCGATCGCCGCCAACACGCATACGCTCGAGGCCCGAAGTC
>CAZXXM010000038.1:8441-14247 GCA_964644715.1 uncultured Salinisphaerales bacterium | reverse complement strand
CTCTTGTGCACGTCGAGCTTGAGGGCTTCGGCGGCGTCGACGATCTCGGCAGGACCGACCGAGCCGTACAGCTTGCCTTCCTCGGACGCCAGCGCCTTGATCGTCAACGTCTTGCCGGCGATCTTTTCCGCGCGAATCTTGGCGGCGTTGAGCGAATCCGAAGCCTTCTTCACCAGCTCGGCCTTGCGCGCTTCGAACACCTTGCGATTCGGCTCGGTGGCCGGCAGCGCCTTGCCCTGCGGCAGCAGGAAATTACGGCCGTAACCCGGCTTCACCTTCACGGTGTCGCCCAGATCGCCGAGGTTCTTCACCTTCTCGAGAAGGATCACTTGCATGGTGCGTTCTCCTTACTCGTGCTTGTCGGTGTAGGGCAGCAGCGACAGGAAGCGCGCCTGCTTGATGGCCACCGACAGCTGGCGCTGGAAGTGCGTGCGCGTGCCGGTGACGCGGGCGGGAACGATCTTGCCGTTCTCGCCGATGTACTGCTTGAGCGTGGCCAGATCCTTGTAGTCGATGCTGGTGGCGCCTTCGGCGGTGAACTTGCAGGACTTCTTGCGACGGAACATGCGCGACATTATTCGGCCTCCTCGGTGGCCGCCGCGTCAGCCGCGGCCAGTTCGGCCTGCTGGCGCTGCTTGTATTCGGGCTTCTTGTCTTCTTCGGGCAGCTTGAACAGCGGCGACTGCGTGGTGACGGCCGTCTCGACGCGCACGACCAGCTTGCGGATGACGGCGTCGTTGAAGCGGAAGGCGTTCTCGAGCTCGGCCAGGGCCTTGTCGGAGCATTCCACGTTCATCAGGACGTAGTGGGCCTTGTGCAGCTTGGCGATGGCATAGGCCAGCTGGCGCCGACCCCAATCTTCCAGGCGGTGAACCTTGCCGCCGTCGCCTTCGACCATCGCCTTGTAACGCTCGGTCATGGCCGGAACCTGATCGCTCTGGTCCGGGTGCACCATGACCACGATTTCATAGTGACGCATGCAAACTCCTGTGGATGTCGGGGCTTCTCGACCCCGGGTCAGTCCCCCGTCGTGCAACCGGTGGGACAGGTCTTCGCGCCGGAGGGCCGGCGAAAGGGCCGCGAATTCTATGGGACGCGGCGGGGGGAAGCAACGCGCGGACGCGTGTTCACCGGGTCAGCACGCAGCAGTTCGGGTTCGAAAGCAGTTCCTTGGCCCGCGCCTCGGCCCGCTCCAGGTCGACCGGGCGCAGCCGCTTCTTGATGCCCTCCAGCATGACGAGCAGTTCGCGTTCGCGTCCGGTGACCTGCTGGATCTGGTCGTAGGCGCTGAAGTGGGCGTAGGCCTCGACATCATCGGGGGTGCCCATTTCCTCGTTGAGCGCCCAGCCGCCGACGGTGCGAAGGGCCTCGACCGAGCCCCCTTCCAGGGCCTTGGTGACGCTGGCCCTGGACTCCTCGCGCAGGCCGGCCATGAATCGAGCCTGCTGCGGCGTGCAGTTCTCGATGAACTGACAGTAGTCCGCCTGCGGCAGATAGAACATCAGGTTCAGCTGGGCCTCGATCAGACCCTGGTCGGCGGCCGAGCGCAGCAGGTCGCGAAACTGGGTGCGGGCCTGCGCCGGCACCCCCTCGCAGTTGGCGTACGAGGTGCGCAAAGCCCGCTCTTCCAGCGCCGGGTCCGAGACGTCCCACCCTCCGCGGCTACGGGTCTGGTGGATCTCCTCGACGGCGCGCGCCAGCGCCGCTTCATCCGCCGGGACGTCCCGGCATTGGTAGAGCATCGTGCCCAGCCGGTAGCGCGCCGCCGTGTCGCCATTGTCCGAGGCCGCCTGCAGTTCGGCCAGGTGAGCCGCGTAAGGGGGCGACGGCGTGTCCAGCCGGGGGCGCTTCTCGACACGCAGACGCACGCCGCTGGGCGCCACGGCCTGCACGACCCGGGGTTCGGCAGGCCCAGCGGCGGTCGGGGCCGAACCCTCGCCGGTCGCCCCCGGATCTCCGGGAAAGAGGCTGCCGAGTCCCTGCTCACGCGGATTGGTGGGCAGGTCCGGCCGCTCCAGCCACCATCCGCCGAGCAGGCCGATCACGAGGAGTGGCAGCCCGATCAGCAGCAGTCGCCTCACCTCGTGGCTCCCGTCAGCGCTTGACCACGTGCCGCTGGCGGAACGCCTCGAACAGGCAGACGGCCGCTGCGGCCGATACGTTGAGGCTCTCGGCCTTGCCTAGCATCGGGATGCGCACCACGCGGTCGCAGGTCTCGCGCGTCAGTCGTCGCAGGCCCTCGCCTTCGGCACCGAGCACCAGTACCAGCGGCCCCTTGAAGTCGACGTCGTAGATCGTCTCCTGGCCCTCGCCAGCCAGGCCGGTGAGCCAGTAGCCGCGCTCCTTGAGGCGTTCGAGCGTGCGCGACAGGTTGGTCACCGAGATCACCGGAACGCGCTCGGCCGAACCGGCCGCGACCTTGCGTGCCACCGGCGTCAGGCCGGCAGCCCGGTCCTTCGGAATGATCACGGCGCTGGCACCGGCCGCTTCGGCGGTGCGCAGGCAGGCGCCGAGGTTGTGCGGGTCCTGCACCCCATCCAGCGCCAGAAACAGGCGACCTTCGCCGGCGGGCGCCTCGAGCACCTGCTCGCCGGCGAGCTCGATCTCCGGCATCAGCGCCAGGACGCCCTGGTGGCGCAGCCCCGGCACCTTCAGGTCGAGATCGGAGCGGCCGACGGTCCGTACCGCGATGCCCAGGCCGGCGGCGAGTTCGCGCACGCGGCGCGAACGCTCGTCGTTGCGGCTATCCGCCAGCAGGACTTCGAAAGGCTTCTTCGCGGCGTCTTCGAGCGCGGCGAGGACGGCATGGAAGCCGCCGATGTAGTGCTCCGACATCAGTTCGTCTGCCCGGCCGCGTCGAGCTGCTTGTTGAGCTCGTCCACACGCTGATCATTGGCATCCAGCGCGCCGTCGACCTTGTCCGCGATGGCGTTGCCGGAATACCCGATGTTCTCCGTGTTGCGAATGCTGCGGGTCTCTTCGCGACCTTCGCCGGCAAGCGACTGGCGCTTGCCGGATTCGTCCTCGGGAACGCCGCAGGCTGCGAGCAGGGACGCCAGCAGTGCGATGCACAGCAGGTTCTGAGGGGGGCTCATGGCGAATCGCTCATCCCGAGAAGGAAAGGAGGGACGGATTATCCTGGATCGGTCCGCTCCTGACTCGTCGCCTGGACGAAATCCGGAAATGTTGTTCGTCTTGCGAGGGAAACTGCGGGACTTCGTCCGGGCTACGTTCGCCGTCCCTCCGAAAGAAATCGGGGCGCCGAAGCGCCCCGATGATCTTGCCCAGGAATTGCGTTCTCAGCCGCCCAGGTACGGCGGCGGTGTCCACGCCGCCTGCTCGTTGCCTTCGACGACCGGCTTGAGGACGATGTCCACACGACGATTGCGGGCCTCCTTGACGTTGTCGGCGGTCTGCACCGCGAGCTCGCGCTCGCCACGACCTTCCTCGCGGATGCGCGTCTGCGGCACGCCGCTCTGCGACAGGTAGCTACCCACCGACGCCGCGCGGTTGACCGACAGGTTCTGGTTGAAATCGCTGCTGCCGCTGGTGTCCGTGTGCCCGACGACGTGGATGACCGTCTTGTCGTAGCTCCTGAGGACGTTCGCGATCTTGCCGTAGGTGTCGAGCGCGTCCGGTCGCAGCGTGGCGCTGCCGAGATCGAAACTCACGTCGCTGGCAATTCCGATCTTCAGCGAGTTGTCGGACAGACGCACGATCTGCAGTTCGTTGTTGCGCGCCTCCTCGGCCAGCTGCTGCTCGAGCTCGCGCTGCTGCTTGTCCATGTAGTTGCCGACCGCGCCACCCGCGATCGCGCCGACCACCGCGCCGACGATCGGTGCACCGCGCGCATGGCTGACACTGTTGCCGACCACCGCACCGACCACGGCTCCGATGCCTGCGCCCGTCTTCGCGCGGCGATGGGGATCGTCCGTGGCGCAGCCGGCAAGGCCGACGACGAGGGTCGAAAGGAGGAGAGGCTTGAAGAAATTCATCGACGTTTTCCCTGCTGTTGACCGCTGCGTCGTTGGCCGCCGCGCTGGTTCTGCTCGAATTCTGCTCCAGAGCCCTTAATCGACGATGAACTTTTCGTGGTCCCGACGATTTCCAGGTCGATCTTGCGTTCGTCGAGATTGACCCGCACCACCTTCGCGCGCACCGCGTCGCCGAGGTTGTAGACGCGTCCGGTCCGTTCCCCGATCAGCCGGTGATGGCGCTGCTCGAACTTGTAGTAATCGTTGGACAGGCTGCTGACATGAACCAGTCCATCGACATGCAGTCCGCCCAGTTCCACGAACAGGCCGAACGGCGCGACGCCCGATACGACGCCCTCGAACTCCTCGCCGACGCGATCGCTCATGTACTCGCACTTGAGCCAGACCACAGCGTCGCGGGTCGCGTCGTCCGCACGCCGCTCGGTCATCGAACAATGCGCGCCCTGGCGTTCGATGTCCGCCGCCGAGTACAGGAACTCGCCGACCTTCGCGCGGCGGATCAGGTGCTTCAGGCCGCGGTGCAGCACCAGGTCCGGGTAACGGCGGATCGGCGACGTGAAGTGCGCGTAGTGCTCGAGCGCGAGCCCGAAGTGCCCGTTGTTGTCCGCGCTGTAGCGCGCCTGCATCAGCGACCGCAACATCACCGTCTGGATCAGGCCGCGGTTGGGGCGATCCATGCAGCGCGCCATCAGCTTGGCGTAGTCCATGGCCTCCGGCCGCTCGGAGCCGCCCAGCTTCAAACCCTGGGCCTGCAGGAATTCGCGCAGCGCCTGCACCTTCATCGCGTCCGGCTTCTCGTGGATGCGGTAAGGCGCCGGCAGCTTGTGCTTGGCCACGAACTTCGCAGCCTCGACGTTGGCGGCGATCATGCATTCCTCGATCAGGCGATGCGCGCGATTGCGCTGGACCGGCACGATGCGCTCGATCTTTCGGTCGGCGCCGAACACGATCTTGGTCTCGCTGGATTCGAAATCGATCGCCCCGCGACGCTCGCGCGCGGACAGCAATGCGGCGAAGCATTCGTCGAGCACCTTTAAGGCCGGCAGCACCTTGTCCGGCACACGCCCCGCTTCACCGCCGAGCGCCGCCGCCACGTCGTCGTACACCAGCCGTGCGTCGCTGTTCATCACGCCTTCGAAGAAACGCGACTTGGTCACCTCGCCTTCCGCGTTCACCCGCAGCTCGCAGACCATGCACAGGCGGTCCACGTTCGGATTGAGCGAGCACAGCCCGTTGGACAGCTTCTCCGGCAGCATCGGGATGGCGCGGTCCGGGAAATAGACCGAGTTGCCGCGATCGGCCGCTTCACGGTCCAGTGGCGAGCCGGGCCGCACGTAGGCGGCCACGTCGGCGATGGCCACGGTCAGCAGCCAGCCGCCGGTGAAGCGCACCCTGCGGGCATGCACGGCGTCGTCGAAGTCGCGCGAATCGGCGCCGTCGATCGTCACCAGCCCTAGCTTGCGCAGGTCGGTGCGGCCTTCGAGTTGCTGGGGCTGGACGGTGTCCGGAATCGCCTCGGCTTCGCGCAGCACGTCGTCGGGGAACACATGCGGCAGGTTGTGCGCGCGAATCGCGGCCTCGATCTCCATGCCCGGCGCCAGGTGCTCGCCGAGAATCTCGATCACCCGGCCCACCGGCAAGGTGCGATGCCCCGGGGGCGCCGTGATCTCGGCCACCACCATCTGCCCGTGCCGGGCGCCACTGCGCGCATCGGGCGGGATCAGCAGGTCCTGCTGCACGCGCGGGTTGTCCGGAATCACGTAGGACGCGCCCTGCTCGATGTGCAGACGCCCCACGACCTGGCGCGACGC
>CAZXXM010000038.1:0-8431 GCA_964644715.1 uncultured Salinisphaerales bacterium | reverse complement strand
CCTCGACGACCGAACCTTCCGGCCGTCCCTTGAAGTCGGTCCCGGTGATGCGCACCAGCGCGCGATCGCCGTTCATGAGTTCGCGCATCTGCCGCGGCGGCAGAAAGATGTCCGGCGGCCCGGTATCCGGGATCAGGAAGCCGAATCCGTCGCGATGCGCCTGCACCGTACCGGCGACGGCGTTCATCTTGCCGAGAGGGCCGAACGCGCCCACCCGGTTCTGCACCAGTTCGCCCTGCCGGACCATCGCGGCCAGGCGCTTTTCGAGCGCCGACTGCTGGTCGAGCTTGGTCAGCCCGAAGCCGCCGATCAGGTCGTCCAGTGTGAGCGGCCCTGCATGCTTCTCGAGCCGGTCGAGGATCAGCTGCCGGGAGGGAATGGGGTCTGCGTAGCGTTCGGACTCTGCCTTGAAGGCGGGGTCCTGGCTGCGCCAGTCGTTCTTTTCTTGCTTGTTCTTTCGTTTCATTGACATCGATGGACCGCATCCCCAGAATTCGCGCCCTTGTCGCTCCGGCCTTGTCCGGTGGGGCGCCATGCCGAGATGGCGGAATTGGTAGACGCACTAGTTTCAGGTACTAGCGGGTAAAACCGTGGAGGTTCGAGTCCTCTTCTCGGCACCATAACATAGGCTGTATGCGTCGAAAGACGCAGGAAAAACCCCGCTTTTGCGGGGTTTTTTCGTTTCCATTTCCGCCGCGACACCTTTCGAAATCCGAAGGCATCCCGGACTTGAAATGGGCGCACAGGCCGACAGCCGCAGCCGAAGTCCATTCGAGCGAGGCAATGGCGAGCGCCGCGCAGCCGAGCGCGGCGATTTCTCGATGACATGGGAAAACTTCGGAGCCTGATGTGCCGACAGGAGACGAAGCCCTGCACTTCGGCGGGGGGAGTTGCCGTCGCTTCGAAATTCGACGGCACTGCCCGCAAGTTCTTCTCCGGGCCAGGGCACCTGATCGACGATCTGCCCGACCGCCGGGCGTAGCCCGGAGCGCTGCGCCGCTGACGAATTTTCCAACGCGCCGGTGTCCTGCCCGCCCCTTCCGGCGTAGACCTCTGGGCACCTAGGTATCGGGTGCCACTGCGTCCCGATCACGCTTCACGCGCGCGCGATAGTCGCTCACGTTGTCTCCCGATATGCGCGACGCTCGCGTGCCCTTCACTACGCTGACTTGCTCATCCGTACCGGTGACCGTATCGGCATCGACGGCGGTTTCGCGTTCGAAGGCGTGGGATTTGTCGGTGTTGCGGTAATGCCGGTAAAGAAACCAGTACAGGCCGGTAGCGCTGACCGGGCCTGCGAGGAGAATCAATAGGGCACCGTCTCCTCCATCCATCAGAAAATCCCCACCATCCAGAGCGCAATGCCTTCGACGAAGGTACCGACCATGAGCGCGGCCAGCAGCAGTTTCCACTTCTGCACCGGTACGCTGCCCATGGTCTCGCCGGTGCGGCCGTTCACCGCGATGTAGTGCAGCAAGCCTCTCTTGCCACCGGGCTGGAGGTACGAGTAGAGCCAGACCGGGAGATACATCGACACCCAGCGCGTACCGTGGACGTCGAGACGTTCGTACTCCCAGCGCACGCCGCGCCCGTATTGGCGCACCGACGATTCGACCTGGGCACGCGCGATCGACAGCAGCTGGTCCTCGAGCCGTGGGCGCAAATCCTCGACGTCGCAATCGCGCTTCTCCGAAGTGACGCCGGTCAGATAGGAGGCGTTCCACTTCACCGCGTTCTTGGTATCGAACGGCAGGATGGTGTTGATGATGTTGTTGGTGTTCGCGCTGACGTCGAGGTTGCCGCGATCGCCGGAGGATTCGAGCGTCAGATCATCCACCGTGAAATTCACGTGCCGTCGCACCCGGTATACGTCGGCGTCGTAGTACGTCGTCTTGTTGTTACCGGTGCCACGTGTGTAGCGCGCCGTCTCGATCTCGCCCTGGCCCGTCACGACGGCACTCGCCCTGCCGTCGACGATCATGTACGGCAGATAGACCGCGACCACGTTCTCGGGCACGAACTGTTGCTTGAATTCCTTGAGCGCGAACAGTCGCCGCTTGTCGACGAATTGACGGATGCGGGCGACCGCGTCGTCCTTCTTGATGTGGAAGGGCAGCACCGCGTCCGGCACCGCGCCGTTCGCCACCTGTTCGTTGACGCCGAAGACGTGGCGGCACCAATGGCAGCGTGCCGTCATCTGGCTTTGGGTGTTGACGGTGACCTCGGCGCCGCAGCCGCTGCATTTGAAGCTCATCAGGCTCGCGGCATCGTCGTCGATGTCCTTTGCGCCCGATGCGACGATCGTTCCGGTGAGCCCGTCGAGCCCGACGCCGAGTCCGAATTCCTCCTCGACCCGCGTGCCTTGCCACTCATTGCGGCAGTACAGGCAAATGAGCAGATCGCCGCCCTGCTTGTGGCGGATATCGGTCGCGCCGCATTTCGGACAGCGATTGAGCCCGTCCTTGAGCTCGGACGCGGACGTATCGATGGCGACCGGATCGGGCGCCAGCACTTCGTCGCGAATGGGTTTGGGCAGCGTGTGGGGGTCGATCGGAAAATGACCGGGGAGCGGCGGCACATCCTGCGGCGACCCGGGACCGGCTTGCGAGAATTCCGACGACCGCGAGGGCGGCGGCGTAGGGGCGTTCGACATGGGCGGTTCGAGGATCCGCCCCTTACAGGCCCAAGGCCTTGGACTTGGCCGCGTCGTAATCGGCCTGCGTGATCAGCCCGAGATCGAGCATCTCCTTGGCCTTCTTCAATTTCGCGATCGGGTCGTCGGCGGCTTGAGCCGGCGGCGCAGCCGGCTGCTGCAAGCTGCCGAGGCCACCCAGCATGCCGGTCGCCATGCCCACTCCCATGACGCCCGCCGCACCACCCTTCTCGCCGGCCGACTGGATACCTGCCGCGATACTCGCCTGCAGATTGGAATTGCCACGCGCGCCGGCCAGCGCATCGGCGCGCTGCACGGTCTTGAGCAGTTCCTTCGTGTTCGCGTCGTATTCGATCGACACGATCGCCGTCTTGGCGATGACCAGGCCGCGATCCGATTTCCACTGATAGGCATCTTCCACCGCGGCGGACAGGCTCTTGGCGAATCCGACCGAATCCTGCTGCAGCTTGGTGATGCGATTGCCCTTGCCCGGATCGTTCGTGTAGATGCTGAATGCCGGCGCGAGCGATCCGACCACTTCGTTGAACAGCTGGCTGGCGGCGGCGTTGTCCATGTCGGTGAAATCGAAGACCTGGCCGGCCTCCAGATAACGCGCAGGCACGAAGTTCTTCACGAACAGGATCGGGTCGACGATCTTCAAGGTGTACGAGCCGCGCGTCACCGCGCCGACCTGCGTGCCCAGGAACCCATCGTCCCAGTAGATTTCGGACTGCGTTCCGAAGCGATTGTCCGGCAGCTCCTTCAGCGAAACGAAGAACGCGGCCTGCTGCGATCCTGGCTGGCCCCCGAACTTGAAGCGCTCCCAGCTCTGCTTGATCAGCGAATCGACGATGCCGTCACCCGAAAAGATCGACTTCGAATTCAGGTCGTTCGACCGCCATTCGTAACCACCGGGCTCGGCAACGAAGCCGGTGACCGCGCCCTCCTGGAACAGCAGTAGGCCGTAGCCTTCCGGCACGACGATCTTCGAACCATTGGTGATGACGTTCGAAGACCCCCGGGTATTCGAGCCGCGCCCCGCATTGGTGCCGCGCGGCACTGCGGCGAACATCGCCGCCGTCGCCGGCAAACCGCCTGGCACCGTGTAGAAATCCTTCCACTGGTCCGCGAGCGAACCGCCGATCGAACCCGCCACCGCTTGAATGAGCCCCATGGAATCTCCCCGATTCGTGGCGGGCACGGCACCCTCCGCACGCGGCAAACTATACATTCCCGGACGACGGACATAAGTCGGAGTCGATCCGCAAACCGTCGACTCCGTCTCAGGATTTCCGGATAAGGACCTCGCCGGACGCGTCCTGGTCCGAGGTGCGGAACGAAGGCGGCCGCGCCCTGGTGGCTGCACCAGAAATCCTGCGCGAGCTTGTCGGTATCACGGACCGACGCGCTGATCCTCGAACGGAGCGCAGCCGGATCAACTCTTCCGCAAGTCCCCGCCGTTCAGCCGGCAGGCGGCCACGGCCGCGCATGTTGACCGCATCGGGGGCAACGTTGAACGCTAGGGCCGTGAATCCTTCCACCATTGCGGTCTGCGAGCATTGCGACGCCGTGCACCGGCGCGTGCGCCTCGCACCGCGGGCGCGCGCTCACTGCGTGCGCTGCGGCACGGTGCTCTACGCCGAGCGCCGCACGCACCTGGACGGCTGGCTGGCCCTGACGCTCGCCGCCGGCATCGCCTACCTGGTGGCAAACCTCAATCCCATCGTCGAGATCCAGCTGCGCGGCGAATCCACGCGCGCGTCGCTGTTCGAGGCGCTGTCGGCGACCTGGAACAGCGGCGCCGAGCCGGTGGCGGCACTCGCAGCCCTGTGCGCCTTCGTCTTTCCGCTGATCCGCATCGCGCTGGAACTGGTCGTGCTGTCGTATCTGCAGTTCGGTCGCCGGCCGCCGGCGCTGCGAGCCGCGATGCACACGCTGGTGCAGATCAGGCCCTGGAGCATGATCGAGGTGTTCATGCTGGGCGTCGTGGTGGCGTTGGTGAAGCTCGGCGGCGAGACCACCGTGATCCCGGGCGCCGGGCTGGCGGGCTTCGCGGTGCTCACCGTGCTGCTGACGGTACTCGCGACCTTCGATCCCGACACCTTGTGGGAAAACGCGGAGCGCGTGAGCCGATGAGCACCGATCCGCACGCGATGCTCACCGCACGCGAACTCGGCGTGCTCGGCTGCCATGTCTGCGGCCTGGTCTGCCGCGCGGCGCCGGACGGCGCGGAGGTGGAGTGCCCGCGCTGCGGGCAGGCGCTGCATGCGCGCAAGCCGAACAGCATCGCGCGAACCTGGGCGCTGCTGGCGACCGCGATCCTGCTGTACATCCCGGCCAATGCGCTGCCGATCATGCGGACGCGGACGATCTTCGACGATCGCCAGGACACTATCATCAGCGGCGTGCTCGCCCTGTGGCGAAACGGTTCCTGGGACTTGGCGCTGATCGTGTTCGTGGCCAGCGTCGTCGTCCCACTCGCCAAGATCGCGGTTCTCGTCGTGCTGCTGCTGAGCGTCCAGTTCGGCTGGGTCACCGGGCGCCGGCGCCGTACACGCCTGTTCAGACTCGTGGAGTGGGTCGGTCAATGGTCGATGCTCGATATCTTCGTGGTGGTGCTGATGGTGGCGCTGGTCCAGTTCTCTACCTTGGCGCGCATCGAACCCGGACCGGGCGCGGCGGCATTCGGCGCCGTGGTCGTGCTGACGATGTTCGCTGCGCAGGCGTTCGATGCGCGCCTGATCTGGGATGCCGCGGAAGGCTCTCTGCACGATGACTGACACGCCCGCCTCTCCGCCCCCGCCCGGCGTCGACCATCTGCCCGAGCCGGTCGTCCGCCGCCGCGGCAGAGTGAAGCCCTCGATGATCTGGCTGGTTCCGATCGTCGCCGCGATCGCCGGCGCCTTGCTGATCCTGCGCGCCTACCTGGCCAGCGGCCCCACGATCACCATCAGCTTCAAGACCGCCGAGGGCCTGGACGCCGGCAAGACCGAGGTCCGCTACAAGGACGTCGTGCTCGGCAAGGTGAGGGGCGTCGAGATGTCCGACGACCGCAGCCACGTGATCGCCACCGTCAGCCTGACGCGCGAGGCCAGCAGCATCGCGGTGGAGGACACTCAGTTCTGGGTGGTGCGCGTGCGCGCCGACCTGGGCGGCATCTCCGGTTTCAAGACGCTGGTGTCCGGCACCTACATCGGCGTGGACCTGGGCAGCTCGACCGAATCGCAGCGCGAATTTGTGGGTCTGGAGGATCCGCCGATCCTCACCAACGACGAGAAAGGGCGCCGCTTCAACCTGAAGACGACGGATCTTGGGTCGCTCAACGTCGGCTCGCCGGTCTACTACCTGCGCGTACCGGTAGGCCGGGTGCTCGGATTCGAGCTGGATAAGGACGGCAAGGACGTCTCTGTGATCGTCTTCATCGAAGAGCCGTACGACCGCTTCGTGAAGACCGATACGCAATTCTGGTCCGCCAGCGGCATCGACCTGTCGATCGACGCCAACGGCTTCAAGCTCGACACGCAGTCGGTCGTCACCCTGCTGGCCGGCGGCGTGGCCTTCCAGTCGCTGTCCGCGGCCGACCCTGATCCCAAGCCCGTGGCCGACGGCGCAACGTTTCCGCTGTATCCCAACCAGGGCGCGGCGCTGGCCCCGCGCGACGCAGTGGTGATGCCGATCCGCATGCGCTTCTTCGAATCCGTGCGCGGCCTGACCGTGGACGGGCCGATCGACTTCAAGGGCACCGTGCTCGGACGCATCACGCGCCTCGACCTCGGCTTCGACGCGCAGCGCAAGCGCTTCTACACGGAAGTGTCGGCGGACATCTATCCCAAGCGCATGGGCCGGGCGTACGAGGAGGTCATCGCCGACGACAAGGAAGCCGATGGCGCCGAGCCCGAGGTCCTGTTCGCCCACCTGGTCGAGCACGGCCTGCGCGCGCAGTTGCGCGCCGGCAATCTGATCACCGGCCAGCTCTACGTTGCGCTCGATTTCCCGCCTCAGGCGAAAAAGATGGAATCCGACGCCAGCGACCGTCCGCTGAGGATTCCCACCGAGACGGCGAGCCTGGACCAGATCCAGACGCGGATCACCGACATCGTCACCAAGATCGACCAGATTCCGTTCGACGACATCGGAAGACGTCTGAATTCCGCGCTCGGCAGCGCGGACGCGCTGATGAAACGTCTCGACGGCGAAGTGGCGCCGGCGGCCACCGAGACCCTGCGCGAAGCCCGCGAAACGCTCGAATCCGCTCGCGGTTCACTGACCTCGACGGACGCGCCGATCCAGCAGGACATGCGCCGCACGCTGATCGAGGTGGAACGCACCGTCCGCTCGCTGCGCGACCTGTCCGACTACCTGCAGCGTCACCCCGAATCGCTCGTCCGTGGCCGTCCCGAAGCCAAGGAACCGCCGATCCAGGAGCCCGCCAAATGATTCGTCTGCGTTCCGCGCTGCTCGCCGTGGCGGCCGCCGTGCTGCTCGGCGCCTGCGGCTCCGCGCCGATTCACCTGTACACGCTGGCAGGTGCCACGCCGGCGACCGTCACGGGCCATCCCTCGTTCGCGATGCTGCTGGACCCGGTCAGCGTGCCGCGCAGCGCCGACATCCCGCAGCTGCTCATCACCGCGCCGGATGGCCGCAGCCATCTCACCGAGGACCACCGCTGGCGCGCACCGCTGCCGGACGAGATCGGCGCTGCGCTCGCCCAGCAGCTGCGGGAGCAGTTCGGTATCAGCGACCTCAGCCGCGTATCCGCCCCGGAGGATTTGAAACTCTTCCGCGTGCGCGTCGACGTGCAGCGTTTCGAATCGCTGGCGGATGGCCAGGTACTCGTCATCGCCGCCTGGAGCCTGCGCGCCGCCGACGCGAAATCGGCCGCGCTGACCTGCGTCTCTCAGCTCCAGCAACCGGCCGGCGCGGACTACGCGGCGCTGGTGCGCGCCTACCGGAGCGCGATCGCGGGCCTTGCCACGCAGATCGGCCGTGGCCTCGAAAGCCTGGCGCGTACGCCCGCGGCAGGCGCGTGCCCGGCCATGGGCGCCTGATTCGAGACCCGATCCCGGTGCGTCTTGCGGTGCTGCTGGCCATCGCAGTGCTGGCGGCGGCTGCGCTGCCTGCATCGGCGCGATCGGTCTCCGGCGTGGCGAAGGTCGTCGACGGCGACAGCCTGGAGATCGGCGGGCATCGCATCCGTCTCTGGGGCATCGACGCGCCGGAGTTCAAACAGAAGTGCACGCGCGGCAAGGAGCGCTGGGCTTGCGGTCACGCGGCGACCGACGCGCTGCGCCGCCATCTCGACGGCGCCACCGTGCAGTGCGTGACCGTCGACGAGGACGACTACGGACGGCTCGTCGCGAAATGTTCGAGCGGGCAGCGCAGCGTCAACGAATGGATGGTGCGCGAGGGCTGGGCGACCGACTATGCGCGATACAGCAAGGGCGCATACGCGGGCGCGCAGGCCAGGGCGAAGTCGGCCAGGCGAGGCATCTGGTCAGGGACGTTCGAGCCGCCGGAGCAATACCGGCACCGGCCACACTGAACGCGGCGCCCCCAGCCCGTGGCCCGGACGAAGTCCGGGATTTCTCCCGAAAAGCGGAAAACCCCGGACTTCGTCCGGGCCACGTTCGAGGGATCAGTCGAACGGGTGGTGCAGCACCATCGTGTGATCGCGGTCGGGGCCGGTGGAGATGATCGCGATGCGGGTCTCGGTGACTTCCTGCACGCGATCGAGATAGCGCTTGGCTGCTTCCGGCAAATCGGCGTACTTCTTCACGC
>CAZXXM010000037.1:0-14444 GCA_964644715.1 uncultured Salinisphaerales bacterium | reverse complement strand
ACCTGGGCCGCCCGCTGCCTGCGCCAGTCGGATCGCGTGCTGATCATGGCGGAGGCGGGTGCCAGGCCGGTACCGATCCCGGCGCTCGACCAGCTCCCAGAAGGCCGGCTTCTGGCGCCGGTCGAACTGCTGCTGCTGAGGCCCGAGGGCGATCCATCGCCGCATACGCGCGAATGGTGCGAGACCGTCGGCGCGCGGGCGCATTACTTCGTCCATCCCTGGTCGGACGAGGACCTGTCGGCGCTCGCGCGGCAGATCACCGGGCGCGGCGTCGGCCTGGTGCTCGGCGGCGGCGGTGCGCGCGGCTTCGCACACATCGGACTGGTGCGCGCGCTGCACCAGCTGCAGATCCCGGTGGACGTCGCCGGTGGGACGAGCATGGGGGCGTTCGTCGCCGCCATGGTGGCCTGCGGCTTCGACCCGGTGGAGATGAGCCACGTCGCGCGCGAGACCTTCGTCAACAACAATTTCCTCAACGACTACGTGCTGCCGCGCGTGTCGCTGATCCGGGGCCGGCGCTTCTTCAATCGCCTGGTCGAAATCTTCGGTGAGCGGCGCATCGAGGAACTGCGGCGCAGCTTCTATTGCATCTCGACGAATCTCACGTCCGGCGCGACGGTCGTGCACGACCACGGCCTGCTCGCTGCCTGGGTCGGCACCAGCATGGCCGTGCCGGGCGTGGCGCCGCCGGTGGCCTGGGAGGGCGATCTGCTGTGCGACGGCGGCATCGTCGACAACCTGCCGACCGACGTGATGCAGGCCCTGGAACGCGGATCGATCATCGCGTGCAACGTCAGCCAGGCCGGCGACATCCGGGCGCCAGGCCGCGGCAAGGGCATGCCCGAGCCCGGTGCGCTGCTCGAGAAATGGATCGGCGAGGGTGTCCGGCCGCGCTTCTCGGAAATCCTGCTGCGCACCGCGACGCTGACGGCTGACACGCTGTTCCGCAAGGACGCCATCGACCGTGCGGACGTGGACATCCACATGCCGGTGCAGGACGTCGGCATGTTCGCGTGGAAGCGTCTCGACGAATTGGTCGAGCGCGGCTACGAACACGGGATGGAGCGCCTGGGCCCGCTGCGCGAACAGCTGCTGGGAAGCTGATGCTCCGGACTTCGTGCTGGCTACGCCAACGCCTCACGTAGCCCGGACGAAGTCCGGGGAGCCGCCTACTTCACCAGGCGCAAGGTCAGCGGATAGCGGTAGTGCTTTCCCTTCGACGCCGATACTGCGGCGACGATGCACAGGATCAGGTTTGCGAGCACCAGTAGCGGAAACATCAGAAAGCCGACCAGGATCAGCGTGAGCATCGACGCGACGATCCAGCCCAGCGCGATCGTGATCTGGAAGTTCAGTGCCTCGACGGCTTCGGCGCCCACGAACGGCGAGTCGTCCTTCTTGACCAGCCAGATGATCAAGGCGCCGACGAAGCTCGTGAAGATGCCGAGCAGGTGCGACAGCATCGCGATGTTGCAGTCGTCCTTGCTCGGTGTCGCGGTGACGATGTCGTTCATTGGGGCTCCCCGTGGCGGAATCGCCGTAGCCTGGCGCCGAGCGTATAGAAGAATCCAGCCGAATCGAAGCCGTTTTTGCTCAGCTTCGCGGCGGAAAGCGCGGCTCGCGCTTTTCGAGGAATGACAGCACGCCCTCTTCGAACTCCTGCGTGGCCAGCAGCTCGGCCTGCCGATCGGCCTCGTAATCGAGTTGAGCCGCGAGGTCTTGTTCCCCGGCTAGCCTGAACGCGCGGCGCAGCTCCAGTGCAGCGTGTGCCGGCGCCCGCGCGACCCGCGCGACCAGTGCCTGGGCCTCGTTCATCAGCTCGGCATCGTCGACACAGCGCCAGATCAGCCCCCATTCCGCGGCCTGTGCAGCGGGCAGGCGATCGCCGACCAGCGACAGCGCCATGGCGCGCGCCGAGCCGACCAATCGGGGCAGGAACCAGGTCGCCCCCATGTCGGGGACGATGCCCAGTCGCGGCATGAACGGAAACAGGAAGAAACTCGAGCGGGCGGCGATGACGACATCGCAGGCCAGCGCGAGGCTTGCGCCGGCACCCGCGGCACTGCCGTTGACGGCCGCGATGGTCGGAAACGGAAGCGCCTGCAAATCCGTCACGATCGGGTTGATCCATTCGCGCTGCTGTCGCGACCCTTCTTTCGCACGCGAGGCGCGGTCACCGCCGGCCTGCATCGACAGGTCCGCGCCGGCGCAGAAGCTGGCGCCCTTGCCGGTCAACAGCAGGGCGCGCACATCCCGTCGCGAGGCGGCTTCCGCCAGCGCCGCGCGTATCTCCTGCATCAGATCCGGGCTGAACGCGTTGCGCGATGCCGGCCGGTTGAGCGTGAGCGTCGCAATGCCGGATTCGATCTCGAGCAGCAGCGTCTGGTAGGTCATGTCGTGGAGAAGAGTCGAGGGGATATCGGTCAGGCGAGGGCTTGTGTCGTTGCGCGTTCCGGTTCGAAGACCTGCCCGAATCCGAGTTCGCGGGCACGCCGCGCAATCCGCTCCAGCAGTTCGGGATCGACCTCGCCGTAGCGCTGTACGATCGAGGCCCACATGCGTTGACGAGGTTCGGGGATGCGCCGCGCGATGTCCAGCAAGGCCTCCCAGTGTTCGCCGAGCAGCGCCGCATCGGCCGCCGCCTCGAGTGCGTCTGCGGGAAGATCCGCGGCGAATCGCGCCACCGCGGTGCGCATCGGCTCGTCCATGAACCGGACCAGCGGAAGCACGTCGCCCCATAGTGCGCCGCGGTGCGCTGCATCGAGGATGCTGGCGAGAACGGCCGGGTCCTCGCGCAGGATCGGCAGGTTCACCACCTTGTGTTGCGCCTTCTCGGACAACACCGAGATCGCCGGCAGCAGGTCGGTCCACAGATGCTGGGCGTACGCGGCCTCCACGACGCGATCGAGCACCGACTCGTCCTGCGCGGCGGCGAGATCGCCCAGCTCGCGCTTGAGCGCGTAGCTGACGTGGATGATCAGGGACATCACCTCCGTGAGCAGGTCGCGCGATTCGTCGACCGCGAGCAGGATCGCTTGACGCAGGCGCTCTGCCGGCATCAGGTGCACGACGTGGTCGAGACGGTTCGGTGATTCGACGAAGAACGAAATGCGCAGCAGCATCTCGTCGTTCTCGATGTGTTCGAGCACCGCGCGGATCGCCTCGTCGGGCAGGAAGTCGACGAAGCGGCCCGTCGTGATCCAGTCGCGGCGGCGCAGCAGCTCCAGCGCGATCGGCAGGATGGCATTCGAGGGCAGCGCGTGGATCAGGTCGTGCGCGCAGCGCGGATCGAGATACAGGCAGACGTCGGCGACGAACGCCGGCGGCAGCCGTTGTGCCATGCGTGCCGCGTGCTTCGCGGGAAGGTCGCCCGCGACGCGTGCCGTGAGCAAGGGTCCGGCCCATCTCGCGATCCACGCCCCCAGCCAGAACGGCAGGCGCCGGAAGGCGCGGGTGACGCGATCGAACAGCTTGCGGTCGAACAGGAAGAAACGGTCGTATACCGCGCGGCGCAGCTCGCGGATCTGCTCGGCCGGCAGGCGTTCGAGAAACGCGAGCGTCGACGCATCGGTGCCGAGCGTGCGGCACAGCTTCAGCACCTCGGCCCGCGCGGCCAGGCGCGTCATCGGCGCAGCCAGCGCAGGACCAGGCCCCGCAGCGGCCAGGGAATCATTCGGAGCAAGGCGTGTTCGATGGCGGTGCGGCGTTGCGCCAGTGCGGCATCGAGACAGGCGAGCAGGGCGGCGTGTTCAGCCGCGCTGAGCGGGTGATAGGCACGCAGGCTCTCGGCTGGCCGGTGGAGCCGCTGAGACAGCGCTTGCAGATCCGGCCCCGACTCCGTTGTGACCACGGCTCACCCCCGGCGCGAATGCCGGGAGTTTAGCGCGCGCCCACGACCCCTCCGTAGCCTGGACGAATTCCGGGGCGACCGTTCGATTTGCGAGCAACGCCCCGGACTTCGTCCGGGCTACGGGATCGTCGCCGCCACCTGACGGGTCGGGAGTACGTCTTCCGCCAGACGCCTCAGACCGACGCGGAAATGCTCGAAGCGCTCGGCCAGGCGCCGGAATACGTCTCCCAGCCCGAACTCCTGCGCCTGCGCACTGCCGGCGGCGCTCGCGTAGTGACTGCAGCCCATGCGCTTGTAGAACTCCAGCGAGACCGGCCGGCGCTTGAAGTCTCGACGATGCTCGACCCAGGGCGCGCAGATGCCGGACAGGTAGAGCGCGTAGTTGCCGATGTGCGCGTTGACGAGGAAGCGGCGTTCCGGGCCCGATTCGAGTCCTTCGCGCACCAGGTCCGCCAGGTATTCGTAGTGCGTCGCGTCGTCGTGCTGCAGCCGGTAGACGCGCTCGGTGCGCGAGAACAGGCCGAGCATGTTGGCGAGATAGTGGATCGCCTGGCGATCCAGGCGATCGCGCGGGCCGGGAATGACCCGTCGCAGCATGACGTCGAAGAACAGCTGCGGCGAGACGTCGAGGCAGTGCGCGCGCGGATCCATCAGCGCCGCGTACACGTAGTTCGATTCGAGCACGGACTCCAGCATCAGTGGCTGTTCGTGCACCCGGCGGACGGCTTCGACCGGATCCACGCCGGCGACCGGAAAGTGTTCGAACAGAAAGAGGAGATCTTTCGGTTGGAAATGCTGCAAGCCTACGGCGGCGAAATCTGGCGACTGCATGATCGACACCTCGCAAGAGACCCGACATCCGTCAAGCAAAGTCTGGGCCTGTTTCGCATGCAATGGCCAGTCAGCACTCGCGCCGGTTCGCTGCCAATCCTGAGTGCTTACGCGGATATCGAATAGCGCCAGCTCATCGCCACCAGCACGCCGACGGTCAAGGTCGCGCGCAGCGAGAAGTAGCCGCCGACGGAACCGAGCACGCGCTCGCGCCAGAAGTCGGCCGCGAGCTGCAGCAGGAACGCCACCGCGAGGACGGCCAGCGCCGGGCGGAACGGCAGGGCGGTGGCGAACCACGTGAGCAGCATCAACGCCATCGCGATCAGCAGGCCGGCCTTGCCCGCGGTGCCTTCGCAGGCGGGCAGCATGAAGCCCCACAGCGACCCCGCCATGAAGGCGGCGATCAGCGCGCAGTAACTCAGCCAAACCGAGTCCAGCCAATCCGGCGTGGTGGCCGGTGACATCGACAGCCAGGCGGGACCGAGCAGGAAGGGGACCAGGCCGGCGTAGCCGAACAGCGTGACGATGGTGGGAAGGCGCATGGGAAGATTTGTGGGGGCGAGGCGGAGGGTTCCGGGCGAGGTTTCAGGTCCGCGGTTTCCTGGCGGACGATGCGGGCGTCAGCAATTCGCCGATCTGTCCGGCGACGCCGTCGCAGGCCGCGGCCTCGGTACGCGCGATCAGTGGAATCGGAATGATCAGCGCGGGCAGGTAGGAGGTTCCGCTGGCGTTGACGCTGACCTTGCCGACCGAGCTGCGCGTCTGGACGTCCCACACGGAGACTTCGTACTTCGATTCCTTCTCCCACCAGCCGAAGCCCAGGCAGGCGGCGGCCGGCGGCAGGATGCCGCAGCTGACGCTGCCGCCTCCATCGGTCTTGTCGGTTTCGCCGTCGATCCAGACCATGAAGCGCACGCCGGTGTCGCGCACCCGCTGTGCGATGACGGGGTCGTCGAGCAGGGCCGCCAGGGCGTCCGAGGACATCGGCGCCGTTCGAGGTTCCAGCCACGGAAACATCGCGTCGACGAAGGACTGCTCGGCGTAGACCGGCAGCTTGCGGCCGGCCAGCGATTTCGACACGCACTGGTTGAAGCTCTTCTCGGTTTCGCGGTCGCCGCGATGCCGCCGCCCGAGGATCACCACCGATTCGCCGGCGTTCATCGTCACGCTGCGGCCGCTCTGACGGATCTGCTCGACCTTGGAGGTGACGCAGGCGCTGGCCAGCACCGCACCGGCGAAGACGAGCCCGCGCGCCGCGTTCATGGCGTCGCCACCGCCGGTGGCGGTACGGGCGCCGCGAGGCGTTCGCGAAAGGCATTGCCGTCGCGGAAGATCAGCGCCATGCCCGCGGCGGCGTCGCGCATGGCTTCGCGCACGGCGACGGTCAGACCGGCGTTCACGCCGCCCACCTTGGCACCGCGCTGCTTGCCGTAGGCCGCCAGGTCCCAGGCCGTGAGTTCCTGTCCTTGCGGTGTCAGCAGGCGCAGGCGGTACTTGATCCAGGCTTCGTGGAATTGATCTTTCTCTGCCCGGGGACTCGCGATCTGCACGTCCTGGATGACCGGCTGAAGTACCGCTTGTACACCGGGTGCGGCGCCTTGCGGACTCGGTGCCTGGGACACCGTACGCAGGGTCGCGAACTGTTGGGTCAGGAACTCGCTGAACAGCGCGCGCGAGGCCGGTCCCACCGAGACGTCCTGCACCACGCCGGTCGCCGGCTGGTCGTGATGGACGTAAGCGACGAAGGCCTCGTCCATGTACAGGCCCATCGCGACTGGAATCTTGCGCAAGACCGGCTTCGGAAATTCGGTGGAAGGAACGACCGGCCTAGTGGTGCAACCGGCCAGCAGCACGAGCGTCATCAGGCACGCGAAGCGGTGAACGCGAGGGCGCCAGGACGTCCCCACGTTGGCCGCGTGCGCATGGATCGAAGCTGACGCCAAGACCGCCTCCCGCTCGGGGGCGGGAGTCTCGGGCTCCGGATCAGCTGTTGCTGATCAGGCCCACGAACGCGCCGCCGTTCTCGCGGCACATGATACGCATCAGGTTCGCGAAGCGGATGCCGCTGGGGGTGACGCCGCCGTTCAGATGCTGCGTCGGAAAGCCGATCGCGTGGATGCGCGCCAGCGGAACGCCGTTCGCATCCTTCGGATTGATGCGGCGGATGCGCTTGAGCGCCGCGGCGGCCGACGCGCCGGTGAAGTCGTCGCCCATCACGTAGACGCTGATCTTCTTGTCCGGCGCGGCGAAGGTCTTGATCGCGGCCTCGATGCCCTCGACCGGACTGGAATCGGAAAAGGTCTGCCAGTGGCGAATCGCGTCGAGCGTGGCCTTGCGACGCGCCGGCGAATCCGGAATCCACTGGCCCCGATACGAGGCGAAGAGGTAAGCGCCTTCGTCGCTCAGCACCTGGATGCCCTTCACGCGCGGATAGATGTCCAGGATCTCGGACATCGTCTTGATCATCGCGCTCCAGGCGAAGCGCTGCATCGAGCCGGAGGTGTCGATGACGAACACGATGTACTCGCTGTCGACCGGAATGCCGCCCACCGGCGCGTCGTTGCGACGCCTGACGCCCTGCGCCATCAGTCTTCGCATCTCCTCGGTCAGCGTCTGCTTGGCGACCGTCAGCTGGGTTTCGATCGTCGCGAGCGTCTGGGTATCGAGCTTGGCGTCGGTCGTCTTGTTCTCGAGCGAATTGGACGTGGTGCGCAGCCGGATCAGTTCGCGTTCGGCCTCGCGTTGGCTGTCTCGGCTCGAGGCCAGCGCTTCTTCGAGCCCCTTGAGTTCGCCCGCGGTCTTCTCACCGAGCAGCCGGAGTTCCTCGGACTGTCCTTGCTCCGGGCGCGCGATCGGCTCCGAGACTGGAGGCGGCCTGGACTGGCTCAACACCAGCAGCAGGATCATCGCGCCGAAGCCGCAGCAGATGCAGTCGATGAACGACATCGAGAACACCTGCACTTCATGGCGGCGCTTGATCGCCATCAGCCCGTATATCGCGCAGCGAACAGTGGGGTGAGGGCCCTTGCACCCTCTGCCGCCGCCGCTTCAAGAAGCAGGCGCATGGATCAGGGCCAGTCCGACGAGGGATTGAAATACGCGCCGCCAGTGTTGCGCGCCAGCTCCCAGTACGCCGCGGCGGCCTTCGGATCGCCCTCCATCGGCATCAGTACGACGCTGATCGGCAGGTTGCGGGGCAGGCGGGCCGTCGCCGAGTTGAAGAAGCGCACGCGGTCCTTGCCGCTGGCGACGCCGCTCGATCCTCCGCGTTCCGTCGTCGGCAACCCGTCGGTCACCAGGTAGACGTGATCGGGTGCCGGGTTCAGCGACGAGATCACCGCGAAGGCGTTGCTCAGGCTGGTGCCGCCGCCCGGCGGCGTCAGGCGGATCGCCTTCACCGCTGCCGCGAGCTTGTCACCGCGATTGGGCAGCCACTTGCCGGCCGAGTCCGGCAACGCCGGCTTGGCGCTGTCGTTGAAGCCGTAGATCTGGAACTGGCCGCCGGCCGGCATCTGCGCGGCGATCCACTCGACCGCCGCGACGCTGCGGCGCCACTTGGTGGACGCCGTCTTCGCCGCATCGTCCATGTTGCGGCGACGGATCGCCTCGACGATGGTTTCGGCCAGCATGCTGGCCGACGTGTCGACGAGGATGAGAATGCGGTCGCCCTCGACCGACAGGCCCGACAGGTATTCGCGCCGCGCTTCGCCGGAGGTCTGCAGCACGGCGTCCTTGCCGGCATCCGCCGCTGCGGCGCGCATCTCCTTGACCTTGGATTCGAGCACCTTGAGCTCGTTCTCCAGGATCAGCACGCGTGCCCGGCCGTCTTCCTTGCCGGGATTCTCCTGCAGCATCGCGGAGCGCGCATCGTCGATCTTCTTGCGCAGGCGCTCGGCCTCCTTCGACGCCAGCTGCTGCGCCTTCTCGGAATCCTCGAGCGCCGCGCGCAGCACCAGCAGCTTGTGACGATCGTCCAGCAGCTTGTCCTCCTCGCCGCTGACCTGCGCCTGCGGCACGCTGGCCGCCGCATCGGGCACCGGGGCCGAATGCTTCATCAGCATGAAGACGAGCACGGTGGCGCCGAAGCCGCAGGAGATGCAGTCCAGGAACGACATGTTGAAGATCTGCAGTTCCTGCCGGCGCTTCACGTCATGACCTCGATCAGCCGTAGCACGACGCCTTCGAAATCGATGCGATCACCCAGGCCCACGCGAGCCGGCAGCCGCGCCGGCTTGCCGTTGAGCAGAGGGCTGAGTTCCTGGGATCCGTCCAGCCACAAGCGGCCTTCGAGCCGGCGCAGGCTGCCGGGCAGGCCGGGACGCAGTCGCTCCAGTGCAAGGGCCAGCTCCGCGTCGTGGGTCGGCAGTGCCACCGCGTAGTCGCCGATCAGCACGTGGGTCGGCCCTACCGCTTCGCGCGCCGAATCGGCGCGGCGCGAAATGCCGGGGAGACGCGTGACGTAGGCCAGGCCGGCGCCGGGCACGACGATGCGGGCGGACTGCGCGCGGGCACCGCGAGCCGGGGCGAGCGCGTCCAGGCGCAGCGCCGCGATGCCGGTGCCGTGCTCGATGTGCTCCACCAGCCCGGGCACGGAGGCCGCGCGCGCGCTGAGCATCAAGGTCACGGGCCGTGGCCGGCCGTGCTGGTCGATCGCTGCTGCGATGTCTTCGAAGGGTTCGCGCAGCGCTTTCACGAGATCGTCGCGCGACACACTCGCACGGTGTGTTCTCGTGCCCGACGCCAGCTCCAGTACGGCGCTGGACGAGCGGCCGAGCAGGCCCAGCCAGGCTGGCAGGGCATCGAACATGGTCTGCTCGGTGCCGGCGTTGTGCAGCGGGTCGAAGCGCGTCTGCTGTACGAAGGCGATCGCCGCGACGCGCGACAGGGCATCCCAAACCTGAGTCAGCCCGGGCTTGGCGATCTCTTCCACGCGCGTGCGCGACAACGATGCGCCGCCCTCCAGAACCGTCAGCACGAAACGGTGTAGTTCGACGTCGAGATGCAGGCAGGTCGCATCGGTTTCCACCTGGCTGGCGGCGGCCACGGCGGCGTCGACCAGGCCCTCCGCTTTCAGGCCGCTGGCGTCGACCAGCCCGAGCAGGATGCTCAGCTGTTCGCGCGTCAGGCTTCCGGGTACCGCGAGGATCAGTGGCGAGCCGCCCGCCGTATCGCGCAGCGACTGCAACTGCGCGTAGGCGATGTCGGCGTGAGTGCGCGCGCCAACGATCGGTGCCGGCAGCGCCGTCTCCAGTTGGTACCAGTAACGGTTGTACGAACGGCGCGGGTCGAGGCGGCTGCGCGCCCGGGCTGCGGCGCCCACCTGCAAAGTTTTGCCATCGAGCGCGGCGAAGCCGGGACTCTCGGCCAGCACCTGCGTGCCGTTGCTCAACAGCAGGCCGGTATCGTTGATCTCGAGAACGTTCATGGACGTGAAGGTCAGGCCGGTGCCTGCAGGTTCTGTATCAGCTTGCGCTCGCAGTCCTGGTGGGCGTCCATCACCAGGCGCTCCTGCACCAGCTGCAGCTGGTAGAGCAGGAAGACCGTGATCAGGCTCAGCAGCAAGGCGACCAAGGTGGAGTTGAACGCGACGCCCAGCGCCTCGGTGACGCCCGTCATGTCGCCCTGCAGCACCGCCTGCGCGTGGCCCAGCGAATCGCCGATGCCGCGCACCGTGCCGACGAAGCCGATCGAGGGGATGGCCCAGCAGATGTAGCGCACGATCGCGAGCTCGGCATCGAGCCGGTCGTTGGCGGAGTCCGCGACGCGGCGCGCTTCATCGGACGCATCCTGCACGCTGCGGGTGATACGGAAGCGGTTGAGCGCGTTCTGATAGAGCCGCGGCAGCAGGCGGTCGCGCCGGTCCGGCGGCAGCGATTCGATGGCGCGCGAATGCGTGCGCGCATCCTCCGGCAGGATGCTCTCGCCTTCGGCCACGCTGACCATCTCGGTCTCGAACAGGCGGCGTTCGGCGCCCACGTTGCGAAACTTGTAGCCCATGATCGCGAAGGCCCACAGCGCGAAGATGATCGCGAGCTCCTGCTCCGGGCCCTTGATGATGACGAAGACGTTGGGCTGCATCGCCACGTACTTGCCGGTTCCCGCCGCGGCTTCGACGCGTTGTGCAAGATCGTCGAGCACGGCGCGCGCCTGCGGACGGATCAGCGCCGTGTAGACCGCGTGCACGATGACCGCGGAGATGACCAGCGCGAACACCTGGTAGACGAACTCGACGGGGAATTGCTTGCGCATGGTCTGTATTTTCAAAGATCAGCAGGGAAATCCACTTCCTGGTCGGGCGAGACCTCTTCCGAGGGCCTGAATTCGCGTGTCGGGGCGTTTGCCTTCGGCGCCGTTTTGGCGGTCGGCTCCGGCGTCACCGGAGCTTCCTCTTTCTTCGGTGCGGTGTCCTTCCGGTCCGGCGACTCGGCGGGCGACTGCGCGAACAGCGGAAGGACCGCGAACGTCATCGCCGACGCCATCGCGAGCCACCAGGACCGGAAGCTCATCAGGTTCCTACTCGGCGTAGCGCGCGACGCGGAAGCCGACGTCGGGCCGCTCGTCGCGGCCCATGTCGCGGAAGGCCAGCCGGAGTTCCACCAATCGCCCGTGCAGCCAGCTCGAGCCGCGGATCACGTGGTCGGTCCCCGTCGCGGCCCCGAAGGGATCGATCGCTTCCGGCGGATTGATCGGCAAGGTGGCGTCGTAGAAGTCGTGCACCCATTCGGCGACGTTGCCTCCCAGGTCGTACAGGCCGAGCGCGTTCGCCGGAAAGCTCGCCACCGGGCTTGCCGCGGCGTAGCCGTCCTCGTAGCCATCGAGCACCTGCGGGGCCAGCGATTCCGCGGTCGGGCCTGCAAAGTTGCCGGATTTCGGCGGCGGCGGAAATCCGCTGCCCCAGGGATAGCGTTGAGCAGCACCCCCATCGGGATGGCGTGCCGCCCATTCCCACTCCGCTTCGCTGGGCAGGCGATAGCCCGTCGTCATCGGCTGGACCAGCTGCATCGTGCCTCCCTCTTCGCGATAGGCCGCCGGCAGTCCGTCCTGCTGTGAAAGCCAGTTGCAGTAGCGCGCCGCTTCCATCCAGGTCACGCGCGCGACCGGTTGCCGTTCGTTGTCGAGCGTTTCGCGGCGGATGATCCCGGACGAGTGCGTCTCGGTGAACCGCCGGAACTGCTGGTTGGTGATTTCGGTGGTCGACAGGTAGAACGCGCGGGAAAGCTTCACCGGCCGCTGCGCCTCGTTGGTCTGGCGTCCTTGCTCGCCGCGTGGTGTGCCCATGACGTACGCGCCGGGCTGCACCAGCACGAGGTTCGGTCCGCCCTTGCTCGTGAGCTTTGCCGGATTGCGCGCCGCGCGTGCTTCGGCCTCGCTGGCCAGCCGGATCTCGACACGCTGCTCGATGCCGGGCCGTGGCGTGACGCTGCCGGACCACGGCGCGTAACCGGGCTTGGCGGCCTCGACCTTGTGGGCGACGGCCGGAAGCTCGAGTCGCGTCGTGCCGGCCGGCACCGGGCGCCCATCGACCTTGACCAGGGCATCGGCGGGCTGCACGTCGAGTGCGACCGAACCCAGGATCGGTTCGAGCGTGAGGTTCAGGCTCCGGCTGTCGTCCGCCGAGACTTCCACGCTGCGCTCGGCCGGTTGGTATCCGGGAGCGGAGAGCTGCACGACGTGGGTCTGGCCCGGCGCGAGTCGCAGCTCGGTGGGCGTCTGTCCGCGGAAATCCTTGCCGACGCGCACCGACGCTCCGCTCGGCGTGCTCGCGAGCCTGACGACGCCTTCGGCGGGCAGCAGCTTCGCCTCGGGCAGGTTCAGCGGCTGGTTCGCGCTGACGGTGATCGAGTCGCGCCAGGTCGCGAAGCCGGAAAGCCGAAGGCTGATCGCGTGAGCACCCGCGCCCAGCTCCAGCGTCTGCGGCGTCAGGCCTTGCGGCTGGCCGTCGACGAGGATCTCCGCCCCTGCCGGCTTCGAACGCACGGTGACCGGCGCCCAGCCCGGCACGAGCTCGACCTTCAGTGTCTGCGCGACGCCGCCGCCCTCGATCTTCAGTTCGGCCTGGTGCGCCTGGTAGCGCGGCGCGCGCAGCGTCAGCTGATGGGTACCGGCGGCCAGCTCCAGCGCCGGCATCGGCGTGGATCCGCGCGGAGCCCCGTCGATGAACACTTCCGCTGCGGGTTGCGTGATCAAGGTCAGCGAACCGGGAAGGCGCTTCATCTCGTAGCGCAAGGTCTGCTGGGGCTCGTCGCCGATCACGATGTCGGCGACCAGGTCTTCGTAACCTTCGGCGCGCGCATGCAGCCTCGCGTCGCCCGGCAGCAGCAAGTAGCTGCCCCCCATCGGCATGCCGATGCCGCCCTCGACGGCCACGTTCGCACTCGCGGGCAGCAACTCGAATCGCACCGAGCGCGCAAAGAAGAAAAAAGCCCCGACGACGGTCGTGAACAGCAGCAGGCCGCCGAGCACGAGCGGCAATACCGACGTCCGGCTGCGCCGGGTCGCAGGCTCCGCGGCGCCCGGCGGGCGATACGGGACGGCGGCGATCCGGCCGTCTGCGGTGCCGCCGCGATCCGGATCGCTCATAGCGCCTCCTCGCAGCGAATCTCGACGCCGACGCCCTGAGCGCCGATGGTCACGTCGAACTCCTGGCGCACGTCGCGATATCCCGGGCGGCTGCCGACCGCGACGTAGTGGCCGGGCTTGAGCTCAAGCCGATGCGTCGTGAAGCGACCCAGCGCGCCCACCTTGTAGATCGTGACGTCGGTCTTGCCGTCGGATTGCATCTGCACGGGAACCGGCGTCGCGGCGCCGGCGACGACCCGTTCGGCCGCACCGACCTGCGCGCTCAGCTTCGGGCCAGGCGAGGGGATGGCGCGCGCCTGTTGCAGGCTGCGTTCGGCGTCGGCCGCAAGGCTGGCGGTGGACAGGCGTTCAGGGCGATCGACGATGTCCTGCAGGCGCTGCGACAGCGCGGCGCGCGGTTCGGCCTGTGCCAGGCCGTCGCGCGCGAACGCCACGGTTCCATCGATCTGCAGCGCGGCGCGATAGCTCGTGATCGCCGCGCCCCAGTCTTCGGCGCCGGCCTGCGCGGCGGCATCCTTCTCCAGGCTCGCGAGCTTCTGGCCGCGCCGTGCCTCGGCCAGCCGGGCACTGGCCTGCTGTACGCCGGCGTCGGCGCCTCTCAGTGTCCGGGCACGCGCGAGCCGTTTCTCCGCGAGGTCGTAATTCCCGCGGTCGAGCGCGTCCAGGCTTTCGCCGAGTGCGCGACGAAACTCCGCGTCGCCGGCCTGCGCATCGAGGCGGGCGAGGGCGTCACGCGCGCTTTGCGTGTCCGCATCCAGCGCGAGCGCCTGCTTCCAAGCCGCCCGGGCACCGGCGACGTCGCCGGCTCGCTCCAATCGCTGCGCCGATTCGAGTTGTCCCCGCACGGCGTCGATACGGGCGACGCGCTCGAGCCCGCGCAGCGCCGCCTTGTTGCCGGGATCCAGCAAGCGGGCGCGCTCGAAGGCTTGTTGCGCGGCCGCCTTGTCCGCCGTATCGATGGCCGATGTGCCGGCGGCGAGCGCTTCCGAAAGCAGCGCGGGAATCTGCGCGAGCAGCGCCGCGGTGCCGGAGGCCGCAGCCTGGTACGAGGTCCGGGAAGAAGGGAAATCGCGGGCTGCGAATGCGCTGGCACCGGTCGCAGCCTGCGATTGCGCCTGCGCGAGGGGTGCGGCGGCCCAGGCCTGCGCACCCCGGGACTGGAGAACGGCGAACTGTTCTTCGT
>CAZXXM010000036.1:0-14493 GCA_964644715.1 uncultured Salinisphaerales bacterium | reverse complement strand
CGACCTGCGGCATCGACAGCGTGGACTGCACGCCGTCGGTGTTCTGCATGCGCCAGGCGAAGCGATCGATCGTCTCCATGATGCGATGATCGATGCAGCCGTCGGCCTTGTTCTGCGCAATGACCTTGATCACGTCGACGCCGATCGAGAACTCGCTGGTGATCTTCGCGGAATCGCGGTTGTAGCGGGACTCGGGTCTCAACTCCGGCACACCGTCATGGAGTTCGCCGATCTTCAGATCCTTCGACACCCACTCCGCCCAGCCCCAGCTCGCAACGGCCAGCGCCAGCACCGCAGCCGCCACCGGCTTCTCGGTGATCAGAGAGATCGTGCGCCATACCGGCGTGAAGGCGGCGTCGCGGCGCCGCTGGTGCTCGCGGAATTTGTCCGGATTGCCGAGGCGCGCGTAGCTGAGCAGGCAGGGCAGCAGGATCTTCTTGCACACGATGACCGCCACCAGGCCGAACATCGCGTTGATCGCCATCTCCTGCACGATGCCGATCGGGATCAGCAGGATCGTGCCGAAGCCGACCACGTTGGTCAGTAGCGCCGTGATGCCGGGAATGACGAGGCGGCGATACGTCGCCCGCGAGGCGTCCAGGCTGTTCAGTCGATGATCCGCGACTTCGAACAGCCAGAAACTGGTGATCTGGATCCCGTGGCTGACGCTGATCGCCAGCACCAGGAAAGGCACGAGGATCGCGAAGGGATCCAGCCCGAAGCCGAACAGATGAAGGATGCCCAGTTCCCACACCACGGCGAGAATGCCGCAGGACAGGGGCAGCAGCGCGATCAGCCCCGAACCGGTGTACCACCACAGGATCACCCAGACCAGGAAGATCGTCAGCGCGAAGAAGCTGACCACTTCGAACGAGGCGTTGGCGATGTCGCCAACGACCTTGGCGAACCCGACGATGTGGATGTCGACGTCCTTGTTGTAGTCGGGGTTGGCTACCTCGGCAATCTCGAACTGGCTGCCCTTCAGCGTGCGTACTTCCTTGTCGCCGTTGGCCAGCTTGACCGTGAACTCCACGTCCTCGAAGCGTTGGCGCCAGCCACGCGGATCGGTGTAGGTGACCGTCGCAACGTCGCCGGCCTTCAGCGGTTCACTCGCCTCCTTGAGGCGGTACTCGAACATCTTCGGATTGATGAAGCGCTGGCGCACGTCTTCGATCAGCGCCGCGGTCTTGACGTAGTCGAGCTTGGCGCCGGTGACGGGGTTCTGTTCGAGCAGTTCGGAGAACACCATCGCGCCGGACAGGTCGTTCGCGACCAGGCGGCCGAGCACCTTGGCCTTGGTCACGTTCGAGCGCACCTGCGTGAGCATTTCGTCGGTGGGCGCGTAGTCGGCGGGAATGACGTTGCCGCCGTACAAGCCTTCCTCGCGCACTTCCACGTAACGCACGTCGGGCGTGAAGATGGAACTGACCCGCGTGCGATCCATGCCGGGCGTGAAGAACACCGCATTGGTCAGCGCCTTGAGCGTGGCCATGAACTCGGGTTCGTAGAGATCCTTGCCAGGCGCCTCGTCCTTGCGCACCAGCGCGAACAGCACCAGGTTGGCGCCACCGAACTGCTGCTGGTACTGCTTGAACACCTGGATGTACGGGTGCCCGAGCGGCAACTGCTTTTCGAAGCCGGTATCGAGCTTCAGGTGAGCCGCCTGCCACCCCATGAAAAGGGTCATGAAGAACAGCACGATCAGTGTGCGCGGCCGCTTGCCGAACACGATGGGTTCGGTCACCCGGATGAACAACTGCGAGAAAGCGCCTCGTGCGTCGCCGTGCATCAGGTGGTCTCCCCAGATTTCTGGTTTTGTTCTGCTGTTCTCAACCGGTCGTGAGCTCGTATCCGCGTACGACCTCGCTGGTTGTGGGTGCAAGCATGGCAGTCCTCGACTGATCGCGCAGCCGGAAATTCACATTATCGGCAGCCGTTCTGTCAGGGCAGCCCGGACGAGAAGCAACATGTCTGGTCGCGACGAATCCGCAGCGACTCGGAACGGACCGCAACGAGCCTCGAGGCCGCCGGCGGACGGCTCCTATCCGCTGCACTTCGGCAGATCCGAACATCGGCCGCGCGTCGGCAGGCTACTTCGGAACGATTCGCCCGACTCGCGAATGCCGGTTTTTCACGCCGGTTTCCGTTTCGGGGTCGGCCGGTCGGCGATCGCGATCACAGGCCTTCGGGATCGTAATCCGACTTGGAGGCGCCGCACTCGGGGCACTGCCAGTCGTCGGGAATGTCTTCGAAACGGGTTCCGGCCGCGATGCCGCCATCCGGATCACCGACGCGCTCGTCGTAGACGTGCGAACAGTAACGGCAGCGGTAACGGCGATATCCGCTCATGCCTTGCACTCCATCGCACCGCGTCCTTCGAGACCGAGGTCGCCGGGCCGCGTCGAGGCTCCCGGGAGAATGTCGGGGCGAATCGCCAGGCCGCGCTGAACCGCGAGATCGTGCCGGCGCAGTTCCGGTTCGATCAGCAGCCAGACCTTGTAGTTGTTGTAGAACGGCGTCGACGGGTACAGGTGATGGATGAGGTGGTAATGCTGGTACTGCAGGAGTGGGCCGAGCAGGCTCTCGTAACCCTGGCGGATCGTCGTCGCACGCGTGAAGTTTTCTTCCTGCGAAACCTCGTGCGGTACGTGCGGCAGCCAGAAGAAGCTGAAGCCAAGAACCAGCTGGATCAGGCGCGACGGGATGAACCACAGCATCAGCACTTCGACGCCGTATCCGGCAGCGATCAGCGCCGCCAGCCCGGCGACGGTCACGGTGGCAAGCACCAATGAACTGCGCAGGTAAGGCGCCGAGACCTTGTCGCCGTGTCGCAGCGAATGAACGAAGTACGCGACGTCGATGAACATCCAGCGCAGCGGCAGCGTCCACCAGGCTCCGTTGAATGCGCGGTCCGGATCGCGCGGGCCGCTCGCGAACCGGTGATGCTGGATATGCGCCCAGCGGAACAGGCGCAGATCGACGTAAGGCTGCACCAGCATCACGCCCAGCTGGCCGATCCAGTCGTTGAGCCGCGTGCTCGTCGAGATCGAGCGGTGGATGGCGTCGTGCGCGACGCTGAACGCGAGATACCCCACGACGGTGTTGCTGATCGTCCCGACCCACAGCGGCAGGCGCCCTGTCCCGCACAACACGTAGATCGACACGAAGCCGACGCTCAGCAGCACCCACATGGCCAAGGTCGGCCACGCGATGCGAGGCGCCTGCGTCAGCGCTCTGAACCGTTCACGACTCGCGGCATCCAGGTGATCGATCGACAGGTTGGGGCGGCTCACGCGACTACCTCCGGGGGCGACGGGCAGGACGAGCGCTCGACGCGGGAAGCGTCGGGCGCTGGGGTTCGTCTTTCGCGTCGGACGCCTGCGGGGTCGCGGCCGCGATCAGCAACGTGAGCAGCGAGGGGGCCAGATCATCGAGATCGCAGCCGTGCACGAGCTGACCGGCACCATGCAAGGTCATCAGCCCGTGCAGTCCGATCCAGAATGCATGCGTGATGCGCAGGGTGTCGCCCTTCATCATTCCCGCATCGACGCAGGCCTGAACCGCTTCCTTGGCGTGATCGAACAGGCTCTGGCGCGCGGCCAGCAGATCCGGATAGCGGTCCGGCGGCGGTTGGTCCGGCGCCAGGATCAACAGGTATTCGCCGGGATAGGCCCTCACGTATTCGATGTAGGCCGCGAACACCGTCCGCAGGTGCTCCATCGGACGCTGTCCCGGGCGCTCCCGTCGCCGCACGAAAGCCTCGAAGCGTCGCACCGCATCGCAGCGCAGGTGCGCGAACAAGGCGTTCTTGTTCTCGAAATAGCGGTAGATCAGCGTGTGACTGATTCCGAGCGTGTCGGCCAGCACGCGAAAGCTGACGGCGTCGGCTCCCTCGCGTATCGCGATGTCGAAAGCCGCGTCGGCCAGGCGCTGACGCATCTCGCTGCGTTCGACGTCGGTGAGGGAAGGACGGGCCATGCGATTTTGTAACACTGTTAATTTAACAGTGTCAACGTAACTCTCGCTCGCCCATCCGCGGTGACCAAGCCGATACCGGCGCGAATGCCGATGACGGCATCCACGGGCGTGGCTCTTCGATTCGGCGGCCGGAAAAAAGAAAGGGGCGGATCGTTGCCGATCCGCCCCAACACAACACCCCTGGGAGGAAAAAGCTGCGCGAAGGAGCTCCCGCGCGCAGCTCGTCGTTACATGTTGTAAGCCTTCTCGCCGTGCTCGGAGAGATCGAGACCTTCGCTCTCGGCTTCTTCGCTCGGACGCAGACCGATGGTGTACTTCAGCGCCAGCAGCGTGACGGTCGCGACGACCGCGCTCCACACCACTGCCAGGGCCACCGCCTTGATCTGGATCAGGATCTGCGAGGGCGAGTAGCCCACGGTCATCGAGAACCAATCCGCGTAGACGCCCACGCCGCCCTTGGCAGGATCCACGAACACGCCGGTCAGGATGGCACCGATGATGCCGCCGACGGCGTGCACGCCGAACACGTCGAGCGCGTCGTCGTAACCCAGCAGGCGCTTGAGGTAGGCGCAGGCCAGGAAGCAGACGAAGCCCGCGACCAGACCGATGACCATCGCACCCTCGATGCCCACGAAGCCGCAAGCCGGAGTGATGCCGACCAGGCCCGCGATGGCGCCCGAGATGATGCCCAGCAGGCTCGGCTTACCCTTGAAGATCCACTCGGCGAAGAACCAGGCCAGACCCGCGGTCGCCGTGGCGATCATGGTGTTGGCGAAGGCCAGCACGGCATAGCCGTTGGACTCGAGGTTCGATCCGGCGTTGAAGCCGAACCAGCCGAACCAGAGCATCGAGGCACCGATCACCGACATCGTCAGGGAGTGCGGCGGCATCGCCACCTTTCCGTAACCCGCTCGCTTGCCGACGATGATCGCCGCCACCAGGCCCGCGATACCGGAGTTGATGTGCACCACGGTGCCGCCAGCGAAGTCCAGCGCGCCGAGCTGCCACAGGAAGCCCGCGGTCGAGTTGAGCTCGCTCACGACCTCGGCCGAGGTGTACGCATCCGGACCCGCCCACCACCAGACCATGTGCGCCATCGGCAGGTAGCTGAGCGTGAACCAGACCACCGTGAAGATCAGCACCGCCTTGAACTTCATGCGCTCGGCATAACCACCGGCGATCAGCGCGCAGGTGATGCAGGCGAAGGTCAGCTGGAACACGGCGAAGAGCAGTTCGGGAATCACGACGCCCTTGCTGAACGTGGCGGTTGCCGTGAAGAAGCCGTTCGCGTCGTAGACCACTCCCTTCAGGAACATCTTGTCCAGCGTGCCGAAGAACGGACTCGAGCCGCTGAAGGCGACGCTGTAGCCGTAGACGACCCACAGCACCGCGATCAGGCAGAAGATCGCGAAGGTCTGCGTCATCGTCGACGCCATGTTCTTCTGGCGCGTCATACCGCCATAGAACAAGGCCAGGCCCGGCAGCGACATGAACATGACGATGGCCGTGGCGGTCATCATCCAGCTGACGTTGCCCTCATTGAAGACGGGTGGTGTCGGCGCATCGGCCGGCGCTTCGGCAGCGGCCTCCGCGGGCGCAGCCTCGGCGGGAGCCGCTTCGGCGACGGGAGCTGTCGCTTCGGTGACCTGCGCGACCTCGATCGGCGCCGCAGCCGCAACCGCCGCCGGTTCGGCTGCCTTCTTTTCCTTCTTGGGCTTCTTCACCTCGGCGACCGGGGCCGCCTCCTCGACAGGGGCCGCCGCTTCGAGCACCGGCGCCGCTTCGGCCGGGGCGGCCTCGGGCGCTGCCGCTTCGATCGCGGCGGGCGCCGCATCTTCCGCGCCAGCCGGCATCGCGAACATGCAGCTCGCGGCCAGCCAGAGCCCCAGTGTCATCTTCCGAATCATGAACTTCTCCTTGCGTGGTTCTTCAACGCGCTGCGCGCTTCTGCGTCGGCGGACGAATGGCCGGCCGGCAAGCTCCCTGCGCCGCGATTGATAACTAGAGCGCGTCCTTGCCGGTCTCGCCGGTACGGATGCGGATGGCCTGGTCGAGCGAGAAGACGAAAATCTTTCCGTCCCCGATCTTCCCCGTGTGCGCCGCCTTGCTGATGGCATCGATTGCGGCGTCGACCTTGTCCTCGGCCAGAGCCACCTCGATTTTCACTTTGGGCAGAAAATCCACCACGTATTCCGCGCCGCGGTACAGCTCGGTATGGCCCTTCTGGCGTCCGAAGCCTTTGACTTCGGTCACCGTGATACCGGCCACTCCGATTTCCGAGAGCGCTTCGCGCACCTCATCGAGCTTGAACGGCTTGATGATGGCTGTAATCAATTTCATTTAATAACTCCTTGATCAAGCAGCGGAAAAGCTTTTGAGAATGCACAGAGCAACAACCGTTGACCTTGCGCCAAGGGCAAAAAAGCACGGAGCATGCCAGCGCGTTCAAGCTTGGTTCAGGTCATTCGAACACCCAAAGCGATCTGTCGCGCACCGATATGGTGCGAATACCCAATTCCTGTGCGGCGGTGCTCCCCGGTGCCCCGCCTTGGGTCCACTCCAGTGCCTTACCTCGGTCGAACCCAGCGAACTGATGAGCCTGCGCAGCCTCGAGTCCGTTCAGTCGAAGTCCCCCAATCGAGGGGCCGGGAAGGTCTTATGCACACGCTCGGGCGCTCACAGCGCTCGTGTCACGTCAAGACACGCCGACGTCACCATGCTGCAATGCAGGTGCAGGCTTCTGTTTGAAAAGCGTTTATTTATGCAAATTTGGGCGAGGACCGGAACCGGAATTCAAGAAGGACCCGCGAAGGCCGGCGTAACGAGAGTGCTCGTACACAAAGTTATCCACACCCCTGCACCATGACGGAACACCGGGTCAAGGTCGCAGTACCAGCGCCGTTTTTTCATGCGCTGGACTATCTGCCGGGAGACCTCGAATTGGTGCCGGGGATGCGCGTGCAGGTACCGCTGGGGCGGCGCCAAGTGGTAGGCGTGGTAGTCGACGTCGAACGCACCACGGACGATGGAATCCGCTGTCGCCCCGTGACATCCGTGCTCGACAACGGGGCACCGTTGCCGGCCGATCTGATCAGGCTGTGCGCCTGGGCCGCCGACTACTACTGCCACCCGATCGGCGAGGTTTTCACCGCCGCCGTTCCTGCGGCGCTGCGACGGCCGAAGAGCAAGGCACCCCGCGCCCGCAGACCGGTGAAGGAATCGCGGTCATCGTCATCTGCGCCCCCGGCGATCCTCCGGCCGCCGACACCCGAGCAGGCCGCCGTTCTCGAAGCCCTGGCCGATCGACCTCCCGGCTTCGACGTGAATCTGATCGAAGGGGTGACCGGCAGCGGCAAAACGGAGATCTACCTGCACCGCGTCCAGGCGGCGATCGATGCCGGAGGGCAAGCGCTGATCCTGACGCCGGAGATCGGCCTGACGCCACAACTGGTGGAGCGGTTTCGCGAACGGTTCGGAGCCGCCGTAGCGGTCTTTCACTCCGGCATGACGGAACGCGCCCGCGCCGAAACCTGGCAGGCGTGCAGCGAGGGCCGATGCCCTGTGGTGATCGGCACGCGTTCCGCGGTTTTCCTGCCCCTGCCCAGGCTTGCGCTGATCGTCATCGACGAGGAGCACGACGCCTCGTTCAAACAGCAGGATGGCTTCCGGTACTCGGCGCGTGACATCGCCATCGTGCGCGCGCAGCAGACGGCGGTCCCGGTCATCCTCGGATCCGCGACGCCGTCGCTCGAATCTCTGCACAACGTCGCACGCGGACGCTATCGGCATCATCGGCTGGCGGCGCGTGCCGGCTCGGCGCGGATGCCGCAGCCCCGTCTGCTCGACCTGCGCGGCGCAAAGCTGCGCGACGGCCTGTCGGAGGAACTGCTCGCCATCGCTTCGCGGCATCTTGCCTCCGGCGGGCAGGTGCTCTTCTTCATCAACCGTCGCGGCTACGCCCCCGCCCTGCTTTGCCACGAGTGCGGCTGGCTCGCGCCATGTCCCCACTGCGATGCGCGGCTGACGCTGCACCGGGCTCGGGGTCGCCTGATCTGCCATCACTGCGGCAGCGACTCGCGCATCCCGTTGCGTTGCGGGCAATGTTCCGGCACCGATCTGATTCCGGTAGGGCAGGGAACGGAGCGCGTCGAGGACGCCTTGCGCAATCTTCATCCCGGCCTGCGGGTGGAGCGCATCGACTCGGATCGCACGCGTCGTGCCGGCGAACTCGATCGCCTGTTCGCGGATATCCGCTCACGCGACATCCGTATCCTCGTCGGCACCCAGATGCTCGCCAAGGGTCACGACTTCGAGGGTTTGACCTTGGTTGCCGTCATCGATGCGGACCAGGCGCTCTACAGTTCGGACTTCCGAGCCATAGAGCGGATGGGTCAACAGCTCACCCAGGTGGCGGGCCGAGCCGGCCGCAGCGCGACGCCGGGCGAGGTCGTGGTGCAGACCCATCAGCCCGATCACCCGCAGCTGCAGCGATGGCTGCGAGACGGCTACGCAGGCCTGAGCCGCGAATTGCTCGAGGATCGGCGACTCACCTCATTCCCTCCGTTCGCTCACCTCGCGCTGTTGCGCGCCGATGCGCTGGATGCGAGTGCGGCGCTGGATTTCCTGCAGAAAGCTGCGTCGATGATCACGGTCGGTCGATCGATCGACAAGCTGGGCCCCGTGCCGGCGCCGATGGAGCGACGAGCGAACCGCGTGCGCGCCCAACTGCTGCTGCGCTCGCCAAGCCGGCCGGAGCTCCAGCGTCTGCTTGCGGAACTCGTCCCGCAGCTGGGAACGCTGCCCGGTGCGCGGCGAGTGAGATGGTCGGTGGACGTGGATCCGATCGACCTTTACTGAACACCCCTCAGGGCGCGTAGATGCCGCCGAGCGACGTCGCCCGGAGGGCCCCGGTAACCGTCGGTAGGTTCCCGGTTTCCCCGCGAAGGCGCCGACACGCCAGCCACGCGAACGCACTGGCCTCCACCGCCTGCGGATCGAGCCCGTGAACCGCTGAATCTTCGACGACCATCTCCGGTAGCAGCGTGCGCAGCCTGGACATGAGAAACCGGTTACGTGTTCCGCCGCCGCAGGCGATCAGGCGCTTCGTCCGCGGCGCGTGACGGCGCAAAGCCGTTGCGACCGTGGACGCAGTGAGTTCACACAGCGAGCGCTGCACGTTCTCCGGAGTGCGCCGGTCGAGCCGGGCATCGCGTGATTCCAGCCACGCGAGATTGAACAGTCCGCGGCCCGTACTCTTCGGGATACCGAGCTCGAAATAAGGCTCGAGCAGGCAGGCCCGCAGCAAGTCCTCGTCGAGCGCTCCCGATGCGGCCCACTCGCCGTCGAGATCGCAGGCTCTCTGGAGGTGTCGCTCGATCCACTCGTCCATCAGGCAGTTAGCGGGCCCGCAGTCGAATCCGCGCACCTTGCCCGGATCCATGTCCGGCAGGAGCGTGAGATTGGCGATGCCACCGAGATTAAGCACGGCGCGCGGCTCCACGGAGTCCGCGAACTGGGCGTGATGAAACACTGGCAGCAGTGGCGCACCCTGCCCTCCCAGCGCGACATCGGCGCGCCGGAAATCGGCAACCACCGTCAGACCGGTCCGGATCGCGATACGCGAGGGATCGCCAAGCTGAAGGCTGTTACCGATCTTGACCGCATCGTGGAAGACGGTCTGGCCATGACTGCCGATCGCTCTTATCGCTCCCGGCCCGGCATCGGTGCGTTCGATCAGGACCAGGGCGGTTTCGGCGAAAGCGTCGGCGACGGCGCGATCGAGTTCGGCGTAACGGGCCAGCGAAACAGGGGTCGCCTCACGGCTCAGTTCGACGAGTTCGCCGCGAAGCTCCGGCGCGTATCGGCCAGCATGCGAGGCGAGGACACGGACGAAGCGCCCATCACTGAACTCGGCGAGGACGGCGTCGATTCCATCCTGGCTGGTCCCGGACATCAACCCGATGAAACGCTCCACCGGACTTGCTGCGAAGAGATTGGTCACTTCGCAGGCAGGGACACGCCGAAACGCCTCGGGGTCAGGGCGTCGCGGCGGAAATCGCGGGAAGGATGGCGGCGGGCGCCTGCGCGACGCGTGGGGCCCGAGCCGATTCGATCTGCGCGATCAGCGGAACGATCTGCGCCTGGAACTTGGGCAGCTGCTGGCGAGCGATCGGATTGGCACGCGGCATCACGATGTTCACCGGATTCTTGTGGACGCCGTTGACGCGGAATTCGTAGTGAAGGTGCGGTGCCGTGGCCAGACCCGAGGCGCCCACGTAACCGATGACCTGCCCCTGCTTCACCTTGGTTCCCGCCTTCATGCCCGCACGGAACCGGGACATATGTGCGTAGAGCGTCTCGTACTGTTGGCCATGCTGGAGGATCACGACGCGACCGTAGCCGCCCTTGTTACCGATGAAAGCCACCTTGCCGTCGCCGGTCGCCTTGATCGGCGTACCCGAGCTGGCGGCGTAATCCACGCCCTTGTGCGCGCGGATGGTGTTGAGAATGGGATGGCGACGGCGGAGATTGAACGGGGAGCTCACGCGGACGACGTCGAGCGGCGTGCGGAAGAACGCCTTGCGCAGCGATTGTCCGTCGGGTGTGTAGAACGCCGAGCGCCCTTCGCCGTCCTTGAAGCGGACCGCGCGATGAACCTTGCCCTGGTTGACGAACTCGGCGGCGAGCATGTCGCCATCGCGCAGTTTCACGCCGTCCTTGTAGAGTTCTTCCATGACCACGGTGAAACGGTCGCCGTCACGAAGATCGAGCGCGAAGTCGATGTCGTAGCGGAACAGCTCGGCCAGTTCCATCACCATCCGCACCGGCAGGCCGGCCTTCTGGCCCGCGATGAACAGCGAGCTGTCGATGGTTCCCGTGATCGTGCGCGTGCTGCGAGCCAGATCCGCCGTCAGGGTATTCGCTTCGAAATGATCGCCTACGCGCTCCACGTGCAAGGTGCGCAGATCGTCCAGTTCGTAGCGAAGCTCCAGGAGATCGTCACCGGATTTGCGGATCTCCAGCGTGTCACCGGCCTTGATGCGTTTGAGCTGCCGGGCGTCGGGGCCCAGTTCCAGGATCGACATCCACTGGGCGGTATCCAGGCCTTCCGACTCGAAGACCGTGGAGAGCGTCTCACCCGGCTCGATGCGGACCGAACTCCATTCGCTGGCTTCGGGGACGACCAGCGGATCCGACACGGCTCCCTGGATCGCTTGCTCGTAGGCCACTGCCTCTGCGACCGCGACGTCTTCCGAGAAATTCGGGGTCGACAGGTCGCGCTTGGCAATACTTTCTCGTGAAACCAGGATCGCGAGTCCCACCACGCATACCGAGGCGGCCAAAACGATCCTGCGGGCCGAACGGGGTGACCGATCGGCTGAGCTATAATCCAGCTTCATCCTGTTGACTCGATTGAGACTTTCGTCCGCTGAGCGTACCCAGCGGGCCAGCCCGGCGCATTAGTTCTAAGACGCGGGTTGCAACTCGGGCGAAACAGGGGCGTAAAGAACCATAAATCCACAGGTCGCGCAAGGCTTTCCTTCGACTCCCTGTTCCTTTACCTGAGCATTCGCCGACGGACGGCTTCGAACGGACGTCCGCCAAAAATCCTGCCCCTCGCACCCCATGTCACTCGTCGAACTCGAACGCGGTACCTCTGAAATCCTTCCCCTCGAAGAGTTCCGCTCGCGGATCAGGGACGCCGAACAAAAGGGCACCCGTCTTCGCATCAAGGCCGGCTTCGACCCCACCGCGCGCGACCTGCATCTGGGCCACACCGTCCTGCTGAACAAGATGCGGGCTTTTCAGGACGCCGGCCACGAGGCTGTGTTCCTGATCGGCGATTTCACCGGGATGATCGGGGATCCGACCGGCAAGAACGAGACGCGCAAGCCGCTGACGCGAGCCGATGTCGAGGCGAACGCACAGACCTATCGCGACCAGGTCTTCAAGGTGCTGGACCCCGAACGCACCACCACCGTCTTCAACTCGCACTGGCTGGACAAGCTCGGCACCGACGGCCTGATCCGGCTCGCCGCCCAACAAACGGTGGCGCGCATGCTGGAACGCGACGACTTCTCCAACCGCTACAAGGGTGGCCAGCCGATCGCAATCCATGAATTCCTGTACCCGCTGCTGCAAGGCTACGACTCGGTTGAGCTGAAAGCCGACGTCGAACTCGGCGGCAACGATCAGAAGTTCAACCTGCTGATGGGACGCCACCTGCAGCAGGCCTACGGGCAACGCCCGCAGTGCGTCCTCACGGTGCCGATCCTCGAGGGCCTGGACGGCGTCAACAAGATGAGCAAGTCGCTGAACAACTACATCGGCGTGAAGGATCCCGCGCCGGAGATGTTCGGAAAGCTCATGTCGATCTCCGACACGCTGATGTGGCGCTACTACGAGCTCCTGTCCTTCAAGCCGCTGGCCGAGATCGAGCGGCTGAAGCGCAGCGTCGATGAGGGCGCCAATCCTCGCGACATCAAGATGGAACTCGGCGTCGAGATCGCGTCGCGCTTCCATGGCGCGGGTGCCGGCGAAGCCGCGCGCGCCGCGTTCATCGAGCAGTTCTCGAAGGGCGCGCTGCCTGACCAGATCCCCGAAGTCAGCATCGCGGTCCCGGCGGCCGGACTCGCGCTGGCGCGCGTACTCAAGGAGGCAGGACTGGTCGCCAGCAACGGCGAGGGCGCTCGCATGATCGAACAGCGCGCCGTACGCGTCGATCAGCAGCGCGTCGAAGACAAGGCGCTCGTGCTCGTCCCCGGTGCGACGTATCTGCTGCAGGTGGGATCGCGCCGCTACGCGCGCGCCACGCTGACCGCTTCAGGCTGATCCCCACCACCACCGTAGCCCGGACGCAGTCCGGGTTCCCCTCGCAATACGTGGCGCAACCCCGGACTGCGTCCGGGCTACTGGATCTTCGCCAGCATGCGTTCCGCTTCGCGAATCGACGCCGCGCCCGGCGCGTCGTAGCGACGGCTTGCTTCGAGCGCCCGCTGCGCCCAGATGCGCGCGCTGGCGTGATCGTCGACCTGTCGCAGGGACTCGGCGTGGATCAGCCAGAGGTAGGGACCGGTGCGTACGTCGCGGCTGCCGACGATGTTCTCGAATCCAACGACCGCGTGAGTGCTCGACGCCAGGGCCGCATCCCAGTCCTTCCGCCCCTGCGCGATCCGCGCCAGTCCGCCATGGGCCCGCACCGTCGTTTCGTCATTACGCTCGCCGGCCTGCGCCAGTACTTCGTCGAAAAGCTGCTTCGCCTCGGCCGGATCATCGTGCGCGAGCAGGAAGCGGCCCCAGCGCTCGCGCGACACACCGACGGCGATCGCATCCTGCGGATCGGCTTGCAGGCGTCCGTCCAGACTCGCCCTGATCGCATCACGCGCTCTCGATGACTGGTCGGCCCGTTCGTACGCATCTCCGAGAATCAGCAGGCCGCGATGGCGCTCATTTCCGGCACGGGAGAATTCACGGTAGGTCTCCACCGCGGCCTCGAGCAGCGGAATCGCCTCACGTGCGCGGCCTTCGGCGGCGAGGCGATCGGCGTAAAGCTCTTGCACCCGCGCATCTTCCAGGCCTACACGGCTCTCGGCCGGCTTCACCGCAACCCTCTTTTCAAACTGCTCCAGTGCCCGCTCGCGCTGGCCATCGCGGTGCAAGGCCCACGCGAATTGCGCCATCCGAATCCGCGATCCGTCATCCTCGAGCTCCGAGGCCTTCTCGATCGGCACGGCACCGCGCTCGTAGGCTTCGATGGCGGCGCCATACTCACCCTGCTCCTCTCGTGCCTGCGCCAAGCCCGACCACAGTGACAGCGGAATCGATGGGCCACCGGCGATCGGCCGCTTCTGATCGATCGCAATCGCGCGCAGAAAATGTTGTTCCGCTTTCGCGGGATTGCCGCGCATCTCGCGCCAACCGAGCGCGGCCAAGGCCTCGATCCCTCCGACGTCCATGGGCGCGAGACGCTCGTACATTTCCAGCGCCTTTCGCAGCGCGGCGACATCGCCCTCCGCTCCAGTGCCACGCGGTGCGCCACCGCTCAGCAACCACCACCGAGCACGCGTCACCGTATCGTCCAGCCCTGCCTTGCGGATCAGCGGATCGACCTCGGCGAGCCGTTTGCGCGCTCGCGTCTCGTCGCCTTCATCGTTGGCGTTCCGTGCCTCGTCAAGAAGACCTTGGATCAAAGCTGGATGCGGGACGCCGTGCAGGCGACGCAGCTGAGCCAGCTGCAATGCACGAAGGGCGCGATAGCGTGCCTCGTCACCCGAATCACGATAGATCCCGGCCAGCATCTCCATCAGTTCGATTTGCATCGCCGGATCGTTGCCGAATCGCTGGCCGATCTTCGGGACCGCCTGATCGAGCAACTCGTGTGGCGTGATCGGCCCAGCCGATCCGTCTGCTGCGGCCGGCGGATCGCCGACGCGAAGCGCGTCGACGAGGAAGTCGCGGGCCGCCGCCGCACGGGCCGCTTCGCGCTGCGCCGTCGCGGCCGCGATACGCGCTTCC
>CAZXXM010000035.1:0-14588 GCA_964644715.1 uncultured Salinisphaerales bacterium | reverse complement strand
ACGACTGGTACGACCTGTTCTTCGCCTATGCACCGAACAAGCGCATTTCGTTCGTCGTGGCGTACGCGATGCTCGGAAACATCACGCTGACGCCCGATCAGCACGGCTTCTACCTGTCGACCCATCTCACGTTCTGAGGACGTGGGCGGGCTCGTCCCGATCACGCTGCAGCAGTACAACCACCACGGAGAGTCACATGAATCGCAAGAGTGTCACCGCAACCCTGCTGGCAGCCGCCCTGTTGTCGGGCGCGGCCATGCAGTCGGCTTTCGCCGCCGAAGAGAAGACCAACCCGATCCCGGGCATTCCCTCCAACAGCCTCGAGCTCTGGGGCGGAAAGGAAGGCGTGCACGAGTGGGCTGTCGCGCTGTTCCACTTCATCATGCTCGATACGCGCATCAACTTCCTGTTCAAGGAATTCGGCAATCCCGAGCGGCAGATCTTTCTGAACACGCAGCTCGAAACGATGGTGCTCGGCGGTCCGAACGAGTACCAGGGCGCCAGCATGACCGCGGCCCACGCCGACCTGAACATCAACATGGAGCAGTTCAACGCGGTCGTGGAAGCGGCGTACAACGCGTGCGAGCGCATCAACCTGCATTACTGGACGTGCAACCAGGTGATCGCGGCGCTCGCGCCGTTCACCGACGACATCGTCACCCGCTGAGCGTGAGCAACAGGCATCACCCATAACGACGTCGGTGGGATCAGCGTGAACCCCGGAGCTCCAGGGAACACAGGGATGGCGTTTGCATCGCCGTGCTCCTGGAGCTCCGGTTCAGCGTGGTGCGCAGCCTTGCGCCGCCCGAGCCTTATCCGACGCGAACAGGCCCAAACGAGAGAACCCCATCATGACGACGAAATCGAACAGCTTTCGCCTCCATCCGGATGTTGAGGTGGATGCGGGAGCCCTGAATCCCTCACGAGTCCGCTCCGACGCCGCTGGTGTTTCGCCCGGCCATTCCCGGCGTTCGGTGTTGCGCAGCCTGCTGATGCTGCCCTTCGGTGCATTCGCCGGACGCAGTGCAGCGGCCGGACTCGAGCAGTTCTACAAGTTCAACATCAAGCCCGAAGTCTTTCTCGAAGAAGTCTTCGGAGCCGAAGTGCCGGTGGCGCAGTCGGTCGCGGTGGGCAGCGCGCCGGTGCAGTTGCTGCAGCCGCTTCCGCAGCGCATGCGGTACTGGCGCGCGAACGGCAAGACCGTCTGGATCTTCGACGAGCTTGGCAAGGACGGCTATCTGCCGACGACCTGCGCCTTCGTCGTCAAGGACGCCGCCATCGAGCGGGCGAAGGTGCTGATCTACCGCGAGTCGCGCGGCGAGCAGGTCGGACAGCCCTCGTTTCTCCAGCAGCTGGTGGGAGCCAAGGCGGCCGGCGCCGGGATCGACAAGACCGTCGACAACATCTCGGGCGCCACGTACTCGGTGAAGATGATGCAGCGCATGGCGCGGACCGCGCTGGCGCTCGACCAGCTCGCGGTGTGAGTCCGGTGGGCGACTCCAATCCGCTGCTGGGCAGGGCGGGTGCCGTGGAAACGGGACCTGCGGTCGCGGTCGCTCCGGCGCCGCGCCAGTCCCCGTTGCCCGTCAAGCCGCGCCGCAATCTGACGATCTTCCTGCGCGACTGGCACAAGCGCGCCGGCCTGTTCGCCTTCGTCTTCATGGGTTGGCTGGGCTTCAGCGGAATCCTGATCAACCAGAGTCCGAGCTGGGGCTACGACACCGATCGCATCTACTGGAGCCCGGTGATGTGGCTGTACGGGCTCAAGCCGGAGCCGCCGGACGTCGGGTTCAGCGCGAACGGCCACTGGCTCGCGGTCACGCCCGAAGGGACGGTGCTCGACGCCCGGCCGGTGCTGCCTCCCGTCAAGGCTCCGCTGGGCCTGGTCGCGGGCGGAATGGACAAGGAGCCCTTGCTGTTCCTGGCCAACGCGGAGCACGTCGCGGTCGTCACGCTCGACGGAAAGCGCTACGACGAACTGCGGTCGCCGATCCTGCCGATCAGCGAAGTGCGCCGCATCGGGGCGGTCAAGGGTGCTCCGGGAACCATCGCGGTGCAGGAGCTCGATGCCTTCCAGAGCAGCGACGGGGGCACCAGCTGGAAACCGGTCGATCCGGCGCTGGTCGAGTGGTCGGCGGCCACCGAGCTGCCGGCCGCCGAGCGCGAGAAGCTGATGCCGTTCTCACGTCCGTACGTGACGCTGGAGCACGTGCTGGTGGACGCGCACAGCGGCGCGATCTTCGGCCGCGGCGGCGTGTACGTGATCAACACGGTGGGATTGGCCGCGATTTTCCTCGCGGTCAGCGGGATTTGGATGTGGTGGCGAACCAGCCGCAAGCGCAGGTCCTGAGCGGGCGGCAGGTGCGGCTGCGATTTTTTTCAGGGGTGATTTTCATTCTTCCAGGAGTCTGACGATGAACAGCTTCAAACTTAAAGGGGCATCGCCGTTTCTGATCGCAGTGGCCATGGCGCTGGCGGCCGGCTCGGTGATGGCGCAGGACAGCGAGACGACGTACGCAGGTCCCGAGGACAAGTCGCGCGTGAAGGTGCCTGCCGTCGACAAGAACGGCGACGGCTGCATCGACAAGACCGAGGTGACGCCGGGCGGCCAGCTCGAGAAGCGTTTCGCGACACGCGACGCCAACGGCGATGGCAAATTGTGCAAGGACGAGTACTACACGCCCTGAGAGGGTCTTTGATGTGATGCTGTCCCTGCGCGCCACGTCGGTCGCGCCCCGCAGCGCCGCGGGTTTACGCAAACCCGCTGCGAGAACTCGCGATGAAGATGTGGCGTACGCGCCTGTCGCCCCTGGTGAAACTCAGTTTCTTCGCCATGGGCACGCAGGTTTCCATCACGGTGTCGGCTGCGGGCCACCGCGGCCGGCGGGACGAAGCGGCGTCGGCGATCGCCGACGTCGAACGCCTCATGCAGGAGTTCGGCCGGCACTGGTGGGCGTGGGGTGACGGGGCGCTGGCGGCGATCAACGCCCAGCTCGCCGCCGGGCGGGTCGCCGAGATCCCGCCCTCGATGCGCGCCCTGTTCGCCCGCGCCTGGGCGGTTCGCCAGGCGACGGGCGGCTTGTTCGACCCCAGGGTGGCATCGCTGGTGAAACTCTGGGGGTTTCACGACATGGCGGCCCTGCGCGACGAGCCGCCGCCGGCGGCGCAGGTCGAAACGGCCTTGCGGGCCATGCGCAACGCACCGACCTACGACGGCGGCGGGGTCTACGGTCCGGCGCCGGGCGTGGGCTGGGATTTCGGCGGTATCGGCAAGGGCTGGATCGTCGACATCTGCCTGGAACGCCTGCGCGAGCTGGGATTCCCGGATGCCATCGTCGATGCCGGCGGCAATCTCGCGGTCCGCGGCGCGCGGGGCGATCGTCCGTGGCGCATCGGGATCCGCAATCCGCGAGGCGCCGTCGACGGCCCGGCCGCGACGGACGAACTGCCCACCAGCCTGCTCGCCACGATGGTGGCGCGCGACGAGGCGGTGAACACGCACGGCGACGACCAGCGCTTCTTCGAGCACCGCGGGCAGCGCTATTCGCACATCCTCGATCCGGCCATCGGCTGGCCGGCGCAGGGGCTGCGATCGATCACCGTGGTCCATCAAGACGGCACCCTGGCCGAAGCCGGGGGCGCGGCACTCTACGTCGCGGGGCGCGATGGATGGCGGCGGCTGTCGCGCAAGCTCGGACTCAACCAGGTGATGGTGGTCACCGCCGAGGGCGAGGTCCAGGCGACGGCGGCACTGGCCGCGCGGATCAAGCCGGAAAACGAGATCGCGGTGAAGGTCGTCAACTGATCCGCGGACCGTAGCCCGAACGAAGTCCGGGGTGGCGCTCGATTTGCGAGAGACGACCCGGACTTGGTCCGGGCAACCTACTGCGGCGCGGTCTTCGCGACCTCGGGCCGCTCGAGGTAGATCACTTCGCGCGTCCCGTCGAAAAACGCGACCTCGACCATCCGCCATCCATCCATGTACAGCTGGGCCAAGGTGGCGTCGAACAGGCCGTTCTTCCATTCGCAGTTGATCGGATCGGTCGGCGTGATCGCCGCTTTCTCCTTGGTGGCACAGGCGAGGATGTCCACGCCGCCGGCCGCGTGCGCGGTGCCTGCCGTCGCGAGGAACAACAACGGACCGGCAAGTCGAATCGAAGGAAATCTCATGAGAGCGCGTTATTTTCGAGAGTGGATCTGCGGGACGAGGCGAGGGGCCGCGGCGCGAGCGCTCAACGGTTGCGCTGCAAGCGCTCGGCGCGATACGCGCGACCGGTCTGGTAATACGTGCTGGTGCGCGCAAAGCCGTCGGCATCCACCGGCGCGAGCCCGGGATCCTGCAGGCCCGGCGGGCGTCCCAGATCGGCGCGTTCTTCTTCCTTCCACGGCGCCAGGAACAGGCCGAGCGCGGAATCGCGATCGCCCATGATCGTGACGCCGGCCTCGGTCGATGCCGGCGCGGCATCCGCGCTTTGTGCCAGGGGCGCCGCCAGCGCGACGAGGATCGGGACCGCGATCAGGCGGAGGGCCAGCGGGCCGGCGATCACGGCATCCGTCCTTCGACGGCGGCCGTGCGCACCGGGGACGGCGAGGCGGACGCCGGCGGCTGCAGACGGGACTCGAGATCGCGGATCCACGCGGCGACGATCAGATCGTCCGTGCCCACCAGGCGCTGGTAGTCGCGGTAGGACACCAGTGCCTCGCGCGGGCGATGCAGGGCCACGTCGTAGAGAATCGCGAGGTTCAGATGAGCCTGCGCGTAGTCGGGCTTCGCGGCGATGGCCTTGCGGTAAGCCTGTTCCGCGTGGACGAAATCGCCGCTCTCGCGATGCAGGGTGCCGAGCCAGTTGTGCGCGATCGCATTGGCGGGGTTCGCGTTGACTGCGCGCGTCAGGCTCGCCACCGCCAGCTCACGCTGGTGGCTCTGCGCGTACAGGATGCCGAGGTCGGTCAGCGGCCCGGAGAACGCCGGGTAGTCGCGCGACAGCGCGATGAACGCCGCCTGCGCCTCCGGGAACCTGCGCGCCTTCATCAGCGCCAGGGCTTCCTGGAAGCGCTGGTCGGGATCGCCCTTCGACGCGCTGTCGCTGCCGCTGGTGACGATCGATGCGCTGCCGGTGTCGGGCGCGCTGCTGCTGCGCACCGTGGGCTTGCGGGGGCCTGGGGAACCGCAGGCCACCAAGGCCAGCGCCAGCACGCCGAGCAGCGCCGCGCGTGGCGCCGAAAGATCAGTGAAGTTCATCGTAGGTCGCCTCGCGTTTTTCCTGCTTTCCGTATTTGCCCGGAGACAGCTCGCCCAGCGCGGTGACGCTGCGGCTGATGCCGTCGTTCCAGATGCCGCTGCGCAGGCGTCCGAGATTGATCTCGTGCGCCTTGATCGCTTTCTCTTCGAAGGGGAAGGCCTGCTCCTCGAGCAGCAGGCCGTACTGCTCCAACGCCTCCCCGGACAACTTGGCCGGCCGTTCCGACTTCATCAGCGCGTGGCCCAGGTCCGCGTAGACCGCCGCCAGCTCGTAGGTCGCGGCGCTGGTGATGTCGGCGTAGCCATAGGCCGCGGCGCGTTCGAGCGCGGCTACCGAGACCTCGGTGGCGCCGCGACGGCGTGCGAGGCTCTGGTCGAGCGGCGCGTCGATGGTCATCGCCCGCGCCGTCGCCGCGTCCATGCGGCCGACGTCGAGACTGGCCTGCGCGGCGAGGCGCTTGGAGATCTCGGTGCGGCTGGCGCCCGCGGCGCGATCGGCGGCGACGATCTCGTCGAGCCAGTGACGTTGCGCGGAGGGATCTTTTTGTACGGAGATCGCCAGCTCGGCGAGACGCTGACGCGCCTGCATCGCCGGGTCCAGCGGCTGCGGATACGTGGAGACGTAGTACATCAGCGCGCGGCGGCTCAGTTCCGGTTGCCTGGCCTTGTCGTAGAGCTCGGCTGAAGTCCACGCCGCGACGCGCCGCGTTTCGGGTGCTTCGCTCTCGCGCAGGGTCACACGCGATAGCACCTCGGCTGCACGCGCGGGCTGGTCGCCCTTCTCGTAGGCCAGCGCCAGCTTCTTGTCGGCGTCCGGCAGCAGCTTGTGATCGGGGTGCAGCCGGCGGAAGGCTTCGAGCGCCGGCGCGGCGCGCGTCCAGTCTTCGAGCGTGAACAGCGCCGAGGCCCCGTCGTAGTCGGCCGCGGTGCGGATCTCCGACTGCGGCGCGACGCGGGCCACGCGTTCGAAGTGCGAGGCGGCGAGTTTCAGGTCGCCGGCGTCGCGCGCGGCCTCGGCCTGGCGATAGACGCTGGTGGCGAGCTGCTCGATCGCCAGGCGGCGCTTCTCTTCGCTCGGTGCCGGCAGCTGCACCAGCTGCTGGTACGCGGTTTCGGCTTCGGGATAGCGCTTCTGCGCGTACCGCGAATCAGCGATGACGCCGAGCGCGCCGCGACGCAGATCGGTGGAGGGATTGGCCTGCAGCACGCGGTCGGCCGAGGCCACCGCGGTGTCCAGCTCGCCCAGCTCGTACTGGTCCTCGGCGGCGGCCATCAGAACCTGCGTGCGTTGCGGATGCGCCGGGAAACTGTCCGCCAGCTTGAGGCCGGCGGCGATGGACGCCCGCTGCGCCTCGGTCTTCACGCTGCCGGCGCTGTCGCGCTTGAGGCGCTGCCAGGCCTGCACCGCCGCCAGGGCGGCGACCGGCGAGCCGGCGTGCTGCGGAATGTCGTACGCGGTCAGCTCGTACTGCTGTGCCGCCTCGCGCACCTTGCCGCCTTCGAGCAGGGCATCGCCGTAGAGCAGATGCGTCCTGGGCGCGGCGGCATCGGTGGGGAACAGGTCGAGCGTGCGCTTGTACCAAGTCGACGCCACCAGGTAGCCGGCGCGGCGTGCCGCCGGGTCGGGATTGTTCTGGGCGCCGGCCTGATGGAAGCGCGCCAGCTCGTCGAGATGCTTGCGCACCTCGGCCATGACCGCGGCATCGGACGTGCGCGTCTTCCAATAGACGGCGTCGGGCGCATAGCGCGCGACGTAGGCTTCCTGCGCCTGCATCGCCTGGTCGGCGAAGCCGCCACGGCGCAGCGCCTCGATCGCACGCGTCGAGAATTCCGGCGCGCGCACGTGGTCCGGATGCCGTTCGACGAGCGCGGTGTAGGTGCCGGCCGCCTCGGTGTAGCGCTCCTTCTCGAGCAGCGCGGAACCCAGCGCCGCGTACATCAGCGTCTCCATGCGCGAGGCCTGCGGCGCACGGGCGAAATGATCGCTCAGCGCCCTGCCGCCGCCGAGCGACGCGAACGACAGCGCCGCGACGCGCAGCGATTCCCTCGCACGCTCGGCCTTGTCGCGCTTGACGCCCGCGAGTGCCGCGTCGGCGTCCTGCAAGGTGCCGGCTGGCAGATCGCGGTCGAGGATGGCGAGGAACACCGTCGCGGCCTCGTCGTACGCGGCCTGCTTGTACAGCGACCAGCCGTACTTGTACTGCGCGTATTCGTAGTAGGGCGCCTCGGGGCCTTGAGCGAGCAGGCCGGCGTAGGCCGGCGCGGCTTCGTCGAAACGGCCGCGCGCGAACAGCATCTCGCCGGCGCGGAAGTTCGCATCGGCCGCGCGAGCCGATTGCGGGTAGTCGCGGCCGAGCTCCCGCAGCGCGGCGATCGCCGGATCGGTCTCGTCGACGAGCTGATGCGCGCGGGCGAGCTGGTACAGCACGCGATCGTTGTTGACGTGGCCCGGATAGTCCGCGAGCACGCGCCGGTATCCGGCGATCGCACGCCGCACGTCGCCGACGTTCAAGGCCTCGCCGCTGGAGCTGGCGGCGTCGGCGAGCTGCACGCGCAGGTCGGCGGCGCGGCGCAGCGATTCGGCACGCGTGGCCGCGTCCGGATTGAGCGCGAGCAGGCGGTCGTACTGGTCGATCGCCGCGCGCGCATTCGGCTTGATCGGATCCCAGGTTTCGATCTTCAGCACCGTGGGCGTCCGCACCTGCAGGAAGCCGTTTTCCGAAAGACCGTTGCTGGCCGCGACGGTGCCCACGGTGGGCGGCTGGTTGTTCGCCGCCTGCGCGGCGCAGCACGCGAACAGCGCGGCGAGTGCGAACGCGTGGCGGCGGTTCATGAAGGCGCTCCGTCAGACGACGGACCCCGCTTGAGTTCGGTCTCCGGCGGCGGCGCGCTGTCGTAGTGGCGCGCGATCGCGAAGCGGGCCTCGACCAGATAGCGCTCGGTCTGCAGGCGGCGGGCGCGCAGCAGGTCGAGCGCGCGGCGCTCGAAGGCCATGCGCGCGAGCTTCTCGGAGGCCTGCGCGCGGCTCATCGCGGCCTGCACGGCGCCGGACAGGGCTTCGCTGGCCGGCACGGCTTCGAGGCGCTTCTCGCAGCGGGCGATTTCGTCGCTGAGCAGCCGTGCGCCGCGGTACTGGTCGAGCGCGGCGACGAAATCCTCGTCGGCGAGCAGGTACTTCAGGTACGCGGTGTCGTCGGCGTACGGAAGATCCGCCAGCCACACGCGCCAGCCGCTCGCTTCGTCGTTCTGCCCGGTGGCGACGGCATTGGCGGCTTGGCCGCTGGCGACGTGGGCCATCGCCGCTTCGAGCAGCGCGCGTGCGAGTTCCAGCTGCTTGGCCGCGCGTTCGTAGTAGGTGTGTGCCTGCGCGCCGGTGCCGAGCTGATCGAGCGCCCAGGCCAGCGCGAGCGCGCCTTCCTGCGCATCGATGTCCAGCGGATCGCGGCCGATCAGCTCGGTCCACGGCACCAGCGCGCGCTCCAGCGCCTTCTTGCGGTCCTTGTCCGGCGCCCGGTTGACGACGCGGCGTTCGATCGCGGTGATGAAGACCGGGCGCCCGTCGAGCGCGGCGGAAACGGGGCGGGTGCCGGCCTCGGCGCCGGTCTCCGGTACCAGGAATGCCCAGCCGAAGCCCAGCAGCGCGGCATTACCGTAGGGACCGGGGCTGCGCACGCGCGAGAACGCCTCGATGGCCGACTTGCCGTTTCCGGCGCGCAGGTAGGCGTAGCCGAGCAGCAGGTTGGCGCGGTCGCGCACCGTCCATTCGGCCACCGTCTTGGCCTTGGGCGCGCCGATGGCTTCGAGCGCGACGAGATTCTGGCCGTCGCTCGCGCCGATCGCGGCCTTGAAGCTGGCCAGCGACGCCGCGGGGATCGCGGTGCTGAGGCCTTGCCCGGACAGCCGCGCGAGACTTTCGGACAGCAGCGCGCCACCGTCCTGCGCATTGCCGCCGCGAGCCTGCAGGCGCGTCAGCAGCCGGGCCGCGGCGTACGGCCGGTCCGCGTCGAGCCAGAAGCGGGCGGCGCGTTGCCAGAGTCCGCTGCCGTCGGCGCCGTTGACCTGGCGCACGCCCAGCGAACTCTTGCCGAAGCGTTGCTGCGCCATCGTGATTTCCATCAGCGTCTGGCCGGCGGGGACGTCGATGTTCTGGTCGAGCCGCTCGACGGCGCGCGGATCGGTGGGTCCGGCGTCGAGCGTTCGCGCGAACAGCTCGAGCCGCAGGCGGTGCGGGCCGGGTTCCAGCGGCATCAGCAGGGCCGGGTGCAGGCCGCCGGTGGCGATGGCGTTCCACTCGGCCTCGCCGTATTCGTAGACGGTGGGTTCGCGGTCGTCGATCCGCAGCGTGATCTTGCGCAGCCGCAGTTCGTTGGGCTCGCTGCCGACGAAGATGCCGAGTTCGGCGGCGGGATTCTCGCTGCGCTCGATCAGGCTGATCTGGGAATCCAGCGAGAGCACCTGCATCGGCAGCAGCGCATCGGCCGCGAACGTCGCGGGGACACCGAGCAGCCACAGCAGGACGGCGGCAGCGGCGCCGGAACTCCGGACCTTGCGCATCCGGGACGACAACCAGGACATGGAGATTCGGTTCTTCATCGAACGGCCGGAGGACAGGGCGGTTCGCGCGACAGGGACGTAAAGTCGTTCGTCCCCGGCGTACGGACTGCCGGGATGCGGACGACTCTGGCCGCGGTGATGTGATGAGGATCAGCGCTGATCCCGATACCGTCGAGGCAAGCCTCGTGCCATCAATGAGGATTTCCAAACACGTCATGGCCGCAGCCGCCGTGAATTTCGTCCAGGCGCAAAACTACAAAACGGCTAACGCAAAGGGCGCAAAGAAAAACCAGGAAAGGCGCAAAGAATCAAAAATCCTTTGCGCCTTTCTTTTCCCTTTGCGTCCTTTGCGTTAGCCGCTTTGTCCACACGAGATGTCAAAACGTGACCGGCGCGATATCGATCTCGCTTCAGCCCGCGATCACGGCCTGCGCAGCATCGGCGAGCCATCCGCGCGCATTCAGATACGCCGCCGGATTCTCCGGATCGAGTGGATCACCGGAGATGAAACGTGACTCGATCGTCGCGCCATCCAGGCCCAGTTCGACCGGGCCGCCGCCCTCGCGCACCGCGTCGTAGGCGGGAAGCGGAAATTGCAGCGACGCGGCCGCGTCGGCGAACGCGGCGCCGTCGCAGACCTGCGCACTGAGCGCGGCCAGCGGCAGCGGCTTGGCCCACTGGCGCCAGCGCAGCATCTGCAAGGCGCACCACATCATCTGAGAGCGGCGCGGGAACGCCGTCAGTCCGTGTGCGAAGCGCGGCGGGCTGATCGCCTCGGGTCCGTGGAAGGCCGCATCGATCCAGGCCTCGGGCACCGACAGCACCTTGCGCTTGAGCAGCAGCCCGGTCATTTCGCGCACGACGTCGCGCGTCGCGAGGTCGCGCAGCGCCAGCATGATCGCGGCGATCAGCGCGCGATGCGTCTGCGGATGCGTGGCCGCCCATTCCTGGGTGACGCCGAGCACCTTGTCGACGTTGCCCTCCCAGATGGCGCTGGTGGGCGTCACGATGACGCCGAGATTTCCGCGCATCGCGGCCGTGTTCCAGGGCTCGCCGACACAGAACCCGTCCACCGCACCGCTTTCGAGCAGCCGCACCATTTGGGGCGGCGGCGCCACGCGGAACTCGATGGCTTCCGAATCCAGGTCGACGCCGCCGAGTGCCAGCCAGTCGCGCAGAAGATAGTGGTGCATCGAGAACGCGAACACGTGCGCCAGCCTAAGGCGCCCGCCGCCTTGCACGAAGCGGCCGACGGCGCGGGCGCTTTCCACCGGGTTCATGCCCGGCGTGATGCCCAGGCGATGCGCGATGCTGCGTGACAGCGTGATCGCCGAACCGCCGTGCGACAGGCACAGGGCGGTGACGATCGGCACGCCGACGCCGTCCGCACCCAGCGACGCGGCGACGGGCATCGGCGCCAGGCACTGCGCGGCATCGAGCGCACCGTACGCCAGACGATCTCGCAGCGAGGCCCACGAGACCTCGCGCACCAGGTTCACCGACAGGCCGGCATCGTGGAAATAGCCGCGGTGAGCGGCCCACAGCAGCGGCGCCGAGTCCAATAGCGGCATGTAGCCCACCGTCAGCGTGCCGGACTCCGGCTTGAAGCGCAGCGCGGTTTTCATGACTCGCCGGGTGTGTCGAACAGTTCGGCGGCGGCGAGCATGGTGCGGGCGGCTTCGCCGATCGTGATGCGGCGCGCCATCGCGCTGCGCCGCAGCAGCGCGTATGCCGCCGCCTCGTCGAGCTTGCGCAGCTTGCCGAGCATCGCCTTGGCGCGTTCCACGTCGCGTCGGTCGGCCAGGCGCGTGCGCATCTCCTCGAGCTCGTCGCGCAGCTTCTGGTGTTCGCGGAAGCGGGCGATCGCCACATCGAGGATGGGCTTGAGCCGCGGCTCGCTGAGGCCGTCGACGATGTATGCGGTGACGCCGGCGCGTACCGCTTCGGCGATGGTGTCCGGGTCCGAGTTGCGTGCGAAGAAGACGATCGGGCGCGGCACCTGTTGCGTGACCGCGGCGCAGTTGTCCAGGACGTCCCGTGCCGGATTGTCCATGTCGACGAGCACCACGTCGGGCTGGACGCGGCGCACCGCCGCCAGCAAGTCCTCGGTGGAGGACAGCCTTGCGACCACGTCGTTGCCCGTCGCCAGCAGCGCTTGCGTGACGAACGCGGTACGCGCGTCGTCATCATCCACCAGCATCACGCGCAGGCTCACGGCCTGCCTTCGTGCTGTCGGCGTCCGCGACTGGGTGTTGCCCCGCACCCTTTCATTGCAGATCGACATTGGTCATGTGTTCCCTCATTGGTCGGTCCCGCAGCGTTTTCGCCGTCTCCTCCAGAAACAAAAAAGCGCCCCACTGCTCACGCAGAGGACGCTCGCTGTCCTGTGGACCTACCTGTAAGTGCGAGCCACCCTTGCGGGTCCTCGCGGAGCGGGGCGGCGCTGCCCCACCTGATCCGCCTTTCCAGCAGCCAAACCCGTGCCATGTTGTAGGACAGTGCAGCGCATGCCCGGTGACGAGGCAGTGCCCTAAGCAGGGGCATGCTTATTGCCTGAAGAGTGAGGACTTCAGGACTTTTGGGATTTACAGACGTTGTGCGCGTGATCCTCGTGGACGATGACCGTAACCGCATGGGCCTGCTCGACTCGGCGCTGAGCGCCGCCGGTCACGAGGTGGTGGGGCGGCTGCTCGACACCGACGACATCCTCGGCGCGGTGGACCGGCTCGCGCCGGACATCGTGCTGCTCGACGTGGACAGCCCAACGCGCGACACGCTCGAGTCGCTCGGCCAGCTGTCGCGCGACCGGCCGCGGCCGATCGTGCTGTTCGCGCAGAAGTCGGACTCCGAGACGATCCGCAGGGCGATGCGTGCCGGCGTGTCGGCCTACGTCGTCGACGGCATGAACCCGAACCGCCTGCAGCCGGTGATCGAAGTCGCCATCGCGCGCTTCCAGGAGTTCCAGGGCATGCGACGCGAACTGGAGAACGCGAAGACCAAGCTGGCCGACCGGCGCGACGTCGAGAAAGCCAAGGGCCTGCTGATGAAGCGAAGAGGAGTGGACGAGGACGTGGCCTACGAACTGATGCGCAAGATGGCGATGGACCGCAACATCCGGCTCGGCGACGTCGCGCGCTCGCTGATCGCCGCGGCGGAACTGCTGTGAGCGCCGCCCGTCGGGGATCGGGGCCGGCGAAACGCGCGCGCCTGCGCATCGGCATGCTGCCGCTGGCCGACGCAGTGCCGCTGCTGGTGGCGCGTGACGCCGGCTTCTTCGCGGGGCAGGGGCTGGACGTGACCTTATCGCTCGAAGGTTCGTGGGCCGGCATCCGCGACAAGCTGGCCGCCGGCATGCTCGACGCCGCGCAGCTGCTAGCGCCGATGCCGCTGGCCGCCAATCTCGGTGCCGATCACCTGGGCGTGCCGATGGAGGCCGCCATCGTGCTGTCGCGCAACGGTAGCAGCATCACCGTCTCCAACGAGCTGTTCCTGGCGATGGGCTCGCCGCCGCCGGACCCGGTCGCGACCGGCCAGGCGCTGTGGCGCGTCATCGAAGCGGACCGCGTCGCCGGCCGGCCGCGCCGCACATTCGCACACGTCTTTCCGTTCTCGGCGCACCACTACCTGTTGCGCGATTGGCTGGACGCGGCCGGTATCGATCCGGACCGCGACGTCAGCCTCGTCGTCATCCCGCCGCCGCTGATGACCGAACACCTGCGCAGCGGCCGCGTCGACGGCTACTGCGTCAGTGCGCCCTGGGGCATGGCAGCGGAGATCGAGGGCGTCGGCCGGCGTCTGATGCCGACGCATCTGCTGCGCACCGACTGCGCCGACAAGGTGCTCGGTGTCACGCGCGACTGGGCGGTGCTCCATCCGCACTCGCACCTGTCCCTGATCGCAGCGCTGATCGAGGCCGGGCAGTGGCTCGAGGAGCCGGGCCATCGCGAACAGGCCGCGCAGATGCTGGCCGACTCGCGCCTGATCTCGGCGCCCCACGAATCGCTGCTGAGGGCGCTCAGCGACGAGTCCGACGGGGTATACGCGCCTCGCTTCGTGTTCGGCGGCGAAGACTCCGCGCGACCGCGGCACGAGGACGCGCGCTGGTTCCTCTCCCAGATGCGGCGATGGGATCAGGTCAGCGGGCCGATCGACGTGGATGCCCTCGTCGAGTCGATCTATCGGCTCAAGCTCTACGGACAGGCACAGGCGATGGCCCGTGCCCCCGCTTCGAGCGAGCCAGGCGCTCGTTGCCTGCACTGACGGCCCCCACTCCCGTAGCCCGGACTTCGTCCGGGCTACGGGAAACGTGCACCGACCGGGTGCGATCCGGTCGCTTCCTGTTCCAGCCTGGGGCGGGAATCGCGGAAACGGGGCCCGATCCGGTCGGCACAGTGCTTGCTCGACAAATGCCGCGTGATTAACGGCGATCACGCAAGGTCTTTTTCGCGGGCAATGGCGACCGCACCCACTTGCAGTTCCCCGGGAGCCGTCATGTCCGTTTCGCCAGCCGCCACGCTCGAAAAAGCGACGCGTATCACGCTGACCAGCTTCGCCACGCCGCAGATGCGGGCATTCCATCTGACGTGGATGGCCTTCTTCGTCTGCTTCTTCGCCTGGTTCGCCTGCGCCCCACTGATGCCGGTCATCAAGGGCCAGTTCGGGCTGACCAAGGACCAGATCGCCAACATCAACATCGCTGCGGTCGCCGTGACGATTCTCGTGCGGCTGATCATCGGGCCGCTGTGCGACCGCTACGGCCCGCGCAAGGCCTACACCGGCCTGCTGCTGTTCG
>CAZXXM010000034.1:12088-14669 GCA_964644715.1 uncultured Salinisphaerales bacterium | reverse complement strand
CGACTCGGGCTCGTCCATCTCGCCGTCGCCGAACACGCCCCAGACGTGACGGCCGTCGGTCTGCGCGAGCTTGCGGTCGCGCAGATACCGGAAGAAACGCGCCTGGTAGACCGCGCTGATCGGGCCCAGGCCCATCGAGCCGGTCGGCACCTGCCAGAAGTCCGGCATCAGCCAGGGATGCGGGTAGGAACACAGACCCCCACCGCGCAGCTCCTGGCGATAGCGCGCGAGCTGCTCCTCTTCCATGCGGCCTTCGAGGAAGGCGCGTGCGTAGACGCCGGGCGCCGAGTGCGGCTGGAAATAGACCAGGTCGCCACCGGCCGGATCGGCCGCGCCGCGAAAGAAATGCTGAAAGCCCGCCTCGAAGATCTCTGCCGCCGAGGCATAGCTCGCGATATGGCCGCCGAGATCGCCGTAGGCGGCGTTCGCGCGCATCACCATCGCCAGCGCGTTCCAGCGCAGCATCGCGGTGAGGCGCTCTTCGATGGCGAGGTCGCCCGGATATGCGCCCTGGCGCTCGAGCGGAACGGTGTTGCGATACGCCGAGTACGGTTGCGCGAGCACCGCGGTGTCGTCGCACTCCCGCAACCGCGATTCGAGCTGCTGCAGCAGGTACCGCGCGCGTTCGCCGCCGGCGTTCTGCAGCACCGCCTCGAGCGAATCCAGCCACTCCCGCGTCTCGATCGGATCGTGATCCACGTCCGCGGAGCGGATACGGTCCCGCGCCGGCGCGGCCTCCGGTGTCATCGCAACACCACCTTGCGGACGGCGAAGCGCCAGCCTTCGCCGGTGAGGACGAACTGGTCCGTATAGACGCCGCGCATGCGCTCGATCTTCTCGACGCCGTCCTGTCCCCGCTCCATGTCGAGGTCGACCGTGCCGCTGGCGCTGCGTCCGTCGGCGCTCACCTCGATCCTCGGGTTGCTGCAGACATGCTTCGTCCACACGCCCGTGGGCCGGCTGGCGATGACACCGCGGATGGCGTCGCGCCCCCTGAACTCGGTGCCGAGCCGGTCGAATACGCCATCGGGCGCGAAGAGCGCCGCCAGCGCATCGGCCTCTCGCGCATCGGCATGCCGGCCATAGGCCTGGCACAGCATTTCACAGGCGGCACGGGCGGCGTCCGGAGAAGAAGTCATGCGAATGCTCCGATTCAGATGGACAGGCCGGCGTGGTGTCCGCGGTGTGCGCGCGCCGGCCCCGGGGTCCGAGGATTGATGCGGGCCGTCGACAAAAGTTTTTGAACGCAAAGGCGCAGAGAACGCAAAGATCTTCTCTCGACGCTCCTGTGCGTCCTCTGCGCCTTCAGTAGGGTCCCCGCAAATTGGCGAAGCGGAGACTGCTCCGTCGAGGCGTCGTAGCCCGGACGAAGTCCGGGGCTGCGCTCCGTTCTGCGAGCAGAACCCCGGACGGCATCCGGGCCAGGTCCGCCGCTCTCCCTTTCTGGAGGTAAAGCCATCGAGGTTGCACCCGGGCTACGCGGGTGGAGGGGGAAGCGTCGTGAAGACGTACTCCTTCTCCTTCGGCAGCGGCGCCGCGCCCTGCTGCAGCAGCTCGCGCTCCGGAACGCCGCCGCGCAGCTTCGCCAGCAACGCATCCGGATCGAACTGCACGCCGATGGGATTGGCCGCGAACGCCGGCGACGCGAACCAGGCCTTGCACGCTTCCATCGTCGGGAAGTTGTCGATCTGCAGCTCGATCTCGTTGCCGTCCGGATCGCGGTAGTACATCGACGTACTCATGCCGTGGTTGATGCACCAGAACGGTCGGATGCCGTCCTTCGCGAGGCGCTCGAAGTTGCCGAGCAGGTCGCCGATGTTCCGGTACGTGAAGGCCACGTGGTCGATGCCCGTGCGCATCGTGTCGGGAGCCGGCAGATGCTCGGTGTTCAGGAACGCGATGCGATGGTGTTCTTCGTCATACGTGAGGAATGCGATCACCGGCGCCTCGAACGAGGTCTTCAGGTGGAACACCTTGCGATACCACGCGAGCATCTCCTGGAATTTCTTGGCGCGGATCACGTAGTGCGCCAGCTTCACGGGGACGATTTCGGTGTTGCCGACCGACGGCGGCGGAACCGTTGCGGGTGCGTTCATGCGTTCTCCTCGCGCTTGGCGAACCGGTCCGATGCCGGGTTCGCTCGGGTTGCATTCTCCACATGTTTACCATATGGTCAAGTCAATCCGGAGCACGAATCCCAGGTTCGCGACTCCAATGCCCGCACGCCGGGGACGCATCAGAACGTCGACAGGAGAACAGCAATGCGCTTGGCCATGGTGAGCCTCGGAGACGCGCCCGCGCGCCCGGCCCTGATCACGAACGATCGCGTGCACGACATCGGCAAGCACCTGCCCGATGCGCCAAAGGACATGATCGGCATCATCGAAGCGCTGGACGTGCTCGAGGATTCACTGAAGAAGCTCGCTGCGGGTCCCGGCGACCAGGCCCTGAAGGACGTGCGCCTTCACGCGCCGGTACCGCGTCCCGGCAAGATCCTCGCGCTGGGATTGAACTACAAGGATCACGCCGCCGAGGCGAACATGACCTTGCCCGAGATCCAGACCTGGTTCTCGAAGATGAC
>CAZXXM010000034.1:9517-11988 GCA_964644715.1 uncultured Salinisphaerales bacterium | reverse complement strand
AGACCGCGACCCAGCGAGGAGAAGACAACGATGACGACACCGGACAACAGGCTTCCGGAAGGCTTCCAGGAACTCGAGCCGCTCGTCGGTTACTGGGCGGGCGAGACCAACGACATCCGCTGGGATCGCCGTGCGCGCGCACCGATGGAGGAGATCCGCCGCTTCTACGATGCGATGCTGCCGCGCGCGGACGAGGCGCTGAAATATCTCGAGCAATTCCCGCTCGGCAAGGCGCCCGCCGACGCCACGCGCCTGCTGTGCCTGCTGCTGTCGCTGCCGCATGCGGCGATGGCGGTGGAGTTCCACCGGCAGCCGCGCGCGGCGTCGTCGCCGTTCCCGCACGGCATGAACATGTCGAAAGGACCCTGGCCGCAGGGCTGGTGAGTCGAAGAAGCCGCCTCGCGGACGAACCTGGAGAGAGCGCCATGACGAAGTACGAACCCGAGATGCAGAACTCCGCCTTCCCGAAGCTCACCGAGCCCAACGGACTGGACACCGGGCCGATCCCGATCGAGCCGTACATCTCGCCCGCCTGGTTCGAGAAGGAACGCGAGCAGATCTTCGGGCGCGCCTGGCTGTGCATGGGTCGCATCGAACAGCTGCCCGAGCCCGAGACGTACATCGTCAAGGAAATCGAGGTCCGTAACGTGATCGCGCTGATCACGCGCGACAAGAACGACACAGTCCGCGCCTTCCACAACGTCTGCTCGCACCGCGCGAACATGATCGTGCAGGACTGCGCCGGCAAAGGCAGCCGCTTCGTCTGCAAGTATCACAACTGGGCCTACCGCAACGATGGCGATTGCATCGGCGTTCCCGATCGCGCCAACTTCTTCAACCTCGACATCAAGAAGTGTGGCCTGACGCCGATCGCCTGCGAGGTCTGGGAAGGCTGGATCTTCATCAACCTGCAGAAGGTGCCGGAAGTCTCGCTGAAGGAATTCCTCGGCCCGTTCGGCGAGGCCTTCACCAACGCTCCTGCGCCGTCGGCCGAGCACGCATTCGACGTCGACGTCTCGACGATGAAAGCGAACTGGAAGACCACGATCGACGCGTTCTGCGAGTCCTACCACGTGCCGGTGCTGCATCCGGACACGGTGGGCGCGACGTTCGCCAACGACAGCAACCCGTACTCGCGTCCGCTCAGCGGCCACGCGCGCGGTGCGCATCGCACGATGACCACGTTCGGCAACCCGGACTACGTGCCGCCCGAACACGCCAAGGTGGAGCGGCTGGCGTACAGCAATCTCGACCTGGGTAACACGCTGGGCGCCAACGACGCCAAGGAGATCCAGGCGCTGCTCGATCACCCCGCGATCAATCCGCGGCGCGTGCCCAATTGGGCCACCGAGATCGCGTGGATCTTCCCGAACTTCCTGATCTTCTATTCGCCCGGCGGCTTCTTCACCCTGGAGTTCTGGCCGCTGAGCGTCAACAGCACGCGCTGGGTCGCGCGCATGCACATTCCCAAGGCCAAGGACGTGCGCCAGCGCTTCCAGCAGGAACACCACAACTGCCGCATGGCGGAGATCTTCCTGGAGGACGTGGGCAACCTCGAACGCCAGCAGCGCGCGATGGAATCCGGCGCCAAGACCGAGATCATCCTGCAGGACGGCGAATTCATGCTGCGGCACTCGATCGAAACCATCCGCAAGTGGGTGGGCGCCAAGACCGTGCGCGAGGCGCTGGCCTGACGTGAGCACCCACGGCTATCTGCGCAACGCCTGGTACGTCGCCGCCTGGTCGAGCGAGGTCACGCGCGGCCTGCTCGAACGCACGATCCTGGAACGATCGATCGTGCTGTACCGCAAGGAGAACGGCGAGGTCGCGGCCATCGGCAATGCCTGCCCGCACCGGCTCGCGCCGCTGCACCTGGGCAAGCTGGTCGGCGACACGATCCAGTGCGGCTACCACGGGCTGCGCTTCGACAGCACCGGCGCCTGCGTTTTGAATCCGCATGCCGGTGGCATGATCCCGCCGAAGATGAAGGTGCCGCAGTACACCCTCGTGGAACGCCACGGCATGGTCTGGCTGTGGTTCGGCGACGAAGACAAGGCCGATCCCTCCTCGATCCCGGATTTCAGCTGCCATCTGGATCCCGACCTCGCCTTCGTCGGCGGCGTCATCGAGATGAAGGCCAACTACGAGCTGATCACGGACAACCTGCTGGACCTGGCACACGGCGAATTCGTGCACGAGGGCCTGCTGTCGAGCCCGGCCATCACCAACAGCAAGCTCGAGACGATTCAGAAAGGCACCACGATCTGGTCCAACCGCTGGATGCCGGACGGCGAGGCGCTGCCCGCGCACGCGATGCTGTGGGAGCATTTCCAACCGGGGAAGAACTGCGACCAGTGGGCCTACATGCGCTGGGATGCGCCGGCGCACATGCTGCTCGACGTCGGCATCACCGGCCTGGGGCGTCCGCGCACCGAAGGCGCGTGGGTGTACGGCACCGACATCCTGACGCC
>CAZXXM010000034.1:6902-9417 GCA_964644715.1 uncultured Salinisphaerales bacterium | reverse complement strand
TGGGGCGTCCGCGCACCGAAGGCGCGTGGGTGTACGGCACCGACATCCTGACGCCCAAGGACGCGCACAACACGTATTACTTCTGGGGCATCACGCGCGCGTACAAGACGAAGGACCCGGCCGCGGGCGAGCTGTGGCGCCAGGTCATCAAGGGCGCATTCGAAGGCCAGGACCAGGTCATCATCGAGGCGCAGCAGCGCATGCTCGGCGATCGATCGCTCGAGGAAGCCAACGCCGTGATGTTCGCCAGCGACGTGGCCGCGCAGCGCGCGCGCAAGCTGCTGGCGAGCCTGATCGACAAGGGCATCGTGCCCGACCCGCAGAACCCGGACCTGCGCGAGCAGCGTCGCGCGAGCGAAGTCACCGTGTCGCCGATCACGCCGGCCGTCTGAGGCGATGGGCAGCCCCCTGCACACGGATGTGCTCGTCGTCGGCGCCGGCGGCTGCGGGCTGAACCTGTCGATCTTCCTCGCCGACCTGGGCGTGGACTTCGTCACCGTCGAGCGCAACACCGAACTCGCGAATCTCCCCAAGGCGCATTACCTGAACCAGCGCACGATGGAGATCCTGCGCCAGCACGGCGTCGAGGACGACATCCGTGCGCTGGGGACGCCGCCCGACAACATGTCGCGCGCCATGTGGCTGACCACCCTGGGCGGCGACGGGCCGTTCGATCGCAAGATCATCTACGAGATGGACGGCATCGGCGGCACCGGCGAGTCGCAGCGCGCGATCTACGACCGCGACAGCGCCTGCCGTTCCGCGAACCTGCCGCTGATCCGATCCGAGCCGATCTTCCGTCGCCACGCGGACGCGCGCGCGCCGGGCCGGCTGCGCTTCGGGCACGAACTGGTCTCGTTCACGCAGGACGCCGACGGCGTCGACGCCGTCGTGAAGAACCTGGAGACCGGCGAGATGCTGCCGGTGCGCGCGAAGTACCTCGTCGGCGCCGACGGCGGCCGGACGATCGGCAGGTCGCTGGGCAACACCATGGCCGGCCCTTCTGGCCTCGCGAAGAACGTCACGGTGCACTTCAGCGCGGATTTCTCGAAGCTGCTGCTGGACGATCGCGTGATGCTGCATTTCTTCATCCATCCGACGCGGCGCGGTCCGCTGGCCAGCGGCGCGCTGGTCCCCGCCGGCGGCGACGATGCGAAGTGGGGCCGCGCGAGCCGCGAGTGGATCTTCCACTTCATGGTGGCGCCAGACGATCCCTCGCGCTTCGACGAAGACATGGTCACGCAACAGATCCGCGAACTGCTGAAGCTGCCGGACCTGCAGATGAAGGTGCACAAGATCAGCCACTGGATGATCGAGGCGGTCCTGGCGCAGCGGTACCGCTTCGATCGCGTGTTGCTGGCCGGCGACGCCGTGCATCGTCATCCGCCCGCGTCGGGCCTGGGCCTGAACACCGGCATCCAGGACGCGCACAACCTGGCGTGGAAGCTCGCGCTGGTCACACGCGGCAAGGCGGAAGCGTCGCTGCTCGACAGCTACGAGCAGGAGCGCCGGCCGATCGGATCGTTCAACGTGGCCTGGGCACTGTCGAGCTACTGGAACCACCTGCTCAGCGCCGCGTCGATCTTCGCGATCCATCCGGCCAACGTGTACGAGGCGGTGGGCCAACCCGACGAGGACAACGAGATCGCCGGGCTGTTCGCCGACACGCCGGACGGCCGCATGCGCCGGGCACGCATGCAGGAGGTCTTCGGCACGCATCGCATCGAGATGTTCGATCACGACGTCGAACTGGGTTTCGTCTACGAGCAGGGCGCCGTCGTGCCGGACGGCACGCCGGCGCCCGAGCGCGATCCCTGGGGCTCGGAGTACCGGCCGACGACACGGCCGGGGCATCGCCTGCCGCACGCCTGGCTCGTCGTCGATGGCCAGCGCCTGTCGACGCACGACCTGCTCGACGACAAGGCCAGCTTCCTGCTGATCGCCAACGCGAGGGGCGAAGCCTGGTGCGAAGCCGCGCGGCAACTGGCGGCAACGCGCGGGATCACGCTCCGAGCCGTTCGCGTAGCGCCGGATGGCGATGCTATCGACAACGACCGGCGTTGGACCGTGCTCGGCGAAGTCGGTGAAGACGGAGCGGTGCTCGTGAGGCCGGACGCGATGGTGGCTTGGCGGTCGCCGTCGGCTGCGCCGAATGCGCTGCGTGCACTGACCGGTGTGTTCGATGTACTGCTGGGAGGGACATCCGCTCACCGATGACCCTGCGTTGAACCGATGACTTCAATTCAAACGCAAAGGCGCCAAGGGCGCAGAGAAAAGACGAAGACTTGTCGAGCAAGGTTGCGCTTTTCGAGAACTTCGGCTTGAAGGGTTTTCACCGTTTACTGCTTTTTTCTTTGCGTCCTTTGTGCCTTTGCGTTTGATCCGCTTCAACAGACCGACACCCCTCAGCTCAGCAGACGAGATTTCATCCAGAGACTCACCATGAACACCATCGAAACGCCGGTCCTGATCTGCGGCGGCGGCGGCGCCGGTCTCAGCCTGTCGATCTTCCTGT
>CAZXXM010000034.1:0-6802 GCA_964644715.1 uncultured Salinisphaerales bacterium | reverse complement strand
CCGGTCCTGATCTGCGGCGGCGGCGGCGCCGGTCTCAGCCTGTCGATCTTCCTGTCCGCCCACGGCATCGACAACCTGCTGGTCGAGCGCCACACGACGACCTCGCACCTGCCGAAGGCGCACTACTACAACCAGCGCACGATGGAGATCTTTCGCGAGCACGACATCGCGGACACGATCTACGCGCGCGGCACGCCGTTCGAGAACATGGGCCACATCGTCTGGATGACGTCGTTGTCCGGTGACGGTCCGCTGGACGGCAAGCTGCTCTACAAGATGGATGCCTTCGGCGGCGGCAAGCTCGAACCCATCTACGACGCCGACAGCCCGACCCGCTCCGGCAATCTTCCGCAGATGCGCCTCGAGCCGATCCTGCGCGAGTTCGCCGAGAAGAGCCCGCGGGCCAAGGTGCTGTTCGGCCACGAGCTGATGCGCTTCGAGCACGACGACGCCGGCGTGACCTCGGTGGTGAAGAACCTGCAGAGCGGCGAGGAATTCCAGGTGCGCTCGCAATACCTGTGCGGCGCCGACCGTGGGCGCACGATCAACCCCAAGCTCGGCATCGAACTGCAGGGTCCGAGCAACCTCGTCGACATGGTCAGCACGCACATGACCGCCGACCTGTCGAAGTACATCACCGACGACTCGCCGCTGATCCGCTGGTTCGCCAATCCCGAAGGCGGCAGCGGCTGGGGCAGCGGCGTGATGGTGGCGATGGGCCCGAAGAAGTTCGACCGGCATTCCGAGGAATGGGTGTTCCACTTCGCGTTCCGCCCGGACGATCCGGACTTCGACGAAGCCGACATCGTGCCGCGCATCCGCACCTTGCTGCGCATTCCCGATCTCGAGATCCAGGTGCACAAGGTCAGCCACTGGATCGTCGAAGCGGTGCTGGCGACGAAGTACCGCGTCGGCCGCTGCCTGATCCTGGGCGATGCCGCGCACCGACATCCGCCGACCACCGGCCTGGGGCTGAACTCCGGCATCCAGGACGCGCACAACCTCGCCTGGAAGCTGGCCGCGGTGCTCAAGGGCCAGGCCGGCGACGCCCTGCTGGATTCCTACGAGCAGGAACGCCGTCCGGTCGCCGCGCGCAACACGCGCTGGGCGCTGATGACGTTCATGAATCATGTCGTCACCGATGCCGGCTTCGGCCTGATTCCCGGTGCGCCGCCCGAACTCAATGCGTTCCAGATCACCACGCTGCTGTCGGATAGCGACGAAGGCGAGTGGTTCCGCGCCCGCATGGACGAGGTCGTGGGCACGCAGCGCATGGAATTCCAGGCGCACGACATGGAACTGGGCTTCCGCTACGACGGCAATGCCGTGGTGCCCGACGGCACCGAGCCGCCGCCACGCGGACGCATGGGCGACATCTACACGCCGACCACACGTCCTGGGCATCGCCTACCGCACGCCTGGCTCGAGAAGAGCGGCACGCGCTTGTCGACGCATGATCTCTGCGGCCGCGGAAAATTCGTGCTGATCACCGGTGCCAAGGGCGATGCCTGGAAGGCCGCCGCCAGGGACGCTGCCGAGCGCTACGGCGTACCGGTGGACGTGGTCTGCGTCGGTGCACCCGGCCAGCCCGAGGATCGCAGCAACACCTGGTCGAAGCTGCGGCAGATCGAGGAGGAGGGCGCCGTGCTCGTGCGTCCCGACGTCCACGTGGGCTGGCGTTGCGCCCGCGCTCCCGCAGACAAGACCACGGCGCTCTCCGATGCGCTCGGCAAGATTCTCGGCAAGACCAAAGGAAACCGATAACGATGCGTGCATGGCAATTCAAACACGGCGACAAGATCGACGGCCTCAAGATCGTGCAGCGCCCTTCGCGCGATCCCGGACCTGGCGAGGTCCGCGTCGCGGTACGCGCGGTGTCGCTCAACTATCGCGACCTGATGGCCGTCAACGGCATGTATCCGGTTCGGGTGGAACACCCGGTGATCGCCGCATCCGACAGCGCCGGTGACGTCGTCGCGGTCGGTGCCGGGGTCACGGCGTTCAAACCGGGCGATCGCGTCGCCAATACTTTTTTCCAGGACTACGTCGATGGTCCCCAGACTTCGCTCAAGAGCCTGCACTCGTTCGGCGGGGGGATCGATGGCGTGCTGGCCGAGGAACTGGTCCTGCCCGAACGCTGCTTCGTCAAGCTGCCGCAGACCATGGACTACGCGGAAGGCTCGACGCTGACCTGCGCCGGCGTCACGGCGTGGAACGCGATGTTCGCCATCGCCAACTTGCAGCCCGGCGCGCGCGTCCTGCTGCTGGGCACCGGCGGTGTCTCGATCTGGGGCCTCCAGATCGCGAAAGCAGCGGGCATCGAGGCCGTGATCACCTCGTCGAGCGACGAGAAGCTGGCGAAGGCCCGGGCGCTGGGCGCCACGCACACGATCAACTACCGCAGCAAGCCCGAATGGCAGGACGAGGTGCTGCGTCTGACCGGGGGCGAAGGCGTCGACCTGGTGCTCGAAGTGGGCGGCGAAGGCACGCTGTCGCGCTCGGTGGCCAGCGCGCGCTTCGGTGGCGTGATCGCGCTGATCGGCGGCGTCAGCGGCTTCGGCACCGATCCGAGCTTCAGTCCGATGTCGCTGATCATCGGCGCCAAGCGCATGGAAGGCGTCTACGTCGGCAGCGGCGAGATGCTCGACAAGCTGTCGCGCTTCGTCGGGCTGACCGGCCTGCGCCCCGTCGTCGACAAGACCTTCGCCTTCGACGAAGCGCCGGACGCCTATCGCCATCTCGAATCGGGCCGCCATTTCGGCAAGGTCGCGATCCGCGTCGGCAGCTGAAGCGCAGTCCCGTTCAAAACCCCATTCCCTTAAGGAGACGCATCATGAGCAACGGCACCCGCGAAGTCGCACAGCGCTACATGGATCTGCTCGCCGCAGGCAGATTCTCCGACGCCTTCGACATGCTTTCGGACACCGCGTCCTACCGCATCATCGGCACCACGCCGCTGTCGATCCCGCTGCCGGGGCGCGAGGCCGTCAAGGCCGCGCTGGTGCCGGCGCTCGCCAGTTTTCAGACTCCGCTCAAGCTGACTTGCCATGAGCTGATCGTCGAAGGCAACCGCGTCGTCGGCATCGCGTCGGGCGAAGGCGCGGGCCCCACCGGCCTGCCGTACAAGCAGGGGCACTACGCGATGGTGATGTCCATCGAGAACGGCCAGATCCAGAGCGTCGTCGAATTCATGGACACCGTCGCGGTCGAGACCGCGCTGCTCGGCAACAAGCTGGTTCCCGCCGCCTGAGCGCCGAACGCCCGGTTTCGCGCATGATCGCGTCTTCGTCCACCCGATCGCCGCGCGACGTGCCCGCCAAGCCTCCTTCGAAAACACCCGCCAAGAAGAAAACGAATGCCCGCGGGCAACGCCGCAGTCACGCGGCACGGTTGACGGCGCGCCCGCACGCGCCGCGCGCCGCGTCCCAGGGGCCGGCGGCGAAACGCGCGCGTGGTGAGGAGGCGCGAGAACGCGTGCTGCACGCGGCGCTCGAGTGCTTCGGCGCTTTCGGATTCGAAGGAACTTCCACGCGCGCCGTGGCCGAGCGCGCCGGGCTGAGCCATCCGCTGCTGCTCTATCACTTCGACTCGAAGGATCAGCTGTGGCGAAGCACGATGGAGGACGTGCTCGGCCGCTACCAGAGCGCGCTGTACGCGCGACTCGCGCAGGTGGACGTGACCGATGCCGGCGCCGGCCTGCGGGCGTTCATCGAGAACTTCGTGGAGTTCTCGGCCAAGGTTCCGCAGTTGCACCGCATCATGACGCAGCAGAGCACGCAGGGAAGCGAACGCATCCACTGGGTGATCGATGCGCACCTGCTCGATTCGTTCAGCCAGGTCTGCGACATGATCCGTCGCGGCCAGCTTTCGGGTGCCGTGCGGCAAGGCGATCCGGAACGTCTCTATTACGCCGTGATCGGCCTGGGTGGCACCTTGTTCTCGGTTTCCACCGAGTTCGGTCTTCTGACCCGGCGCGACGTCTTTTCGGCCGGCGAGGTGCGCAAGACCATCGACCTGATTCTCGATTTCCTGTTTCGCTAGGGCCCGCCGACGGTGCATCGATCGCTGCCGCCCAAACTTGGATGGACGTTAATCCGTAATCCGCCGTACGCGGGTCCCCGACGCTGGCAGATGAATCAGGAGACTCCCCGGTGACTTCCCTCTGGCCGCATCCGGCCGGTATGGTGTGCGTCTCGCAATTCCCCCGGAAGCCCGAATGCCCAATATCGGCGTCGTATTGAAAGACGAAATCACCCGTCTCGCGAAAAAGGTGTTGAAGACTCAGGTTGCACCCTTGCAGGCCAGCGCGGCCGCCCATCGGCGCCATATCGCGGCCATGAAACGGCAGATTTCAGCGCTGGAAAAGGAAGTGGCCCGATTGCGCAAAGCGGCTCCGGGACGCGCACCGGCTGCGGCCTCCGACGAGGATTCCGGGCAGCCGCCCCTGCGCTTCCAGGCCAAGGGCCTGCGCTCGCTGCGCGCGCGCCTGGGCCTGAGCGCCGAGGAGTTCGGCAAGCTTGCCGGCGTCAGCGGCCAGTCGGTCTACAACTGGGAAGCGGAGAAAACGGTTCCCCGCCGCACGCAGCTCCAGTCGCTGTCGCGGCTGCGCAGCCTCGGCAAACGCGAAGTTCGGAAGATGCTGGACTCCGCCTCGCAGGCGTAACAAGGGTAGCCCGGACGCAGTCCGGGGTTGAGCCTCGTTGCGCGTGGCGTCCCGGACTGCGTCCGGGCTACGGGTTTCACCGGATCCGGGAACGAAACTCGCTGGGCACCGGCCTCTTCGCAACGAGGCAAACCATGAATCGTTCAATCGACATGGCGCAGTTCCCGGCAGCCGTCGACGCACCGGACGACCGCGTCCGCATCGATCGCTTCGTCCTGCGCCTGCTCGACGCACGCAGGGCAGAACTCCGGGTCTGCGCGCGGCCGTCCGACACGCTCGACGAGCTCGATCTGTTCGGGCACGCGGGCCTGGCGACGTCCCTGCCCTTGACGGTCGAGGGAGACCCGATCCCCGGCGTACCGACCATCCACCCGGTCGAGGACGACGAGATTCCAACTTGGTGGACCGCGATCGTCGAGATCGACGCGCTACCCTTCGATACGCGCCGCGTCCTGCTGCGCGCCGCCCGCTTTCACGATGGCGAGGCGCTCGATCTGCACGCCCCGGACCAGGTCGCGCAACTCCTGTTCGAGCTCCGCCGCGCCACCTGGACGCCAGACCCGAGCGCCCTTGCCCTTCACTGACCCTATAACCCTTAGCCAGGACGTTGAATTTCGCGAAGCGAAAGAGTCGGAATCCCCCTCGCAAAACGAAACGCAGCCTAGGACCTTTAGTCCGCGTCCGCGCTAAGGCTTCTTCTTCGCCTCACCCGCCATCTTCTGCGCCCGCGCCGAATGCGCTTGCAGGCTGCTCATCGACGACAGCGCGAACTTGCGGATGTCCGGGTCCGGTGAAGCCTTAGCGGACTGGTCGAACAGCGAGACGGCCTCCTGGTGCGACAGCACCATCTTCTCCCGGTAGTTCGCATCGAAACCCGGGCCCGCGTCTTCTTCCTTCAGGCTGTCGAGCATCAGCTGGTGGCGCTTGAGCAGTTCCTTGGGAAGGTCGGCGTTCTTGCGCGCGGCCAGATTCGCCAGCTTCTGCGCCATCTCCTCGTGATCCTTCACCATCGTCGCCGCGAAAGCCTTGACGTCCGGGTCCGACGAGCGTTCCAGTGCCAGCTTGCTCGCCTCGATCTCGAACTGATTGACCGACGCAGCGGACTGGTAGAAATCCGACGGTTCGGCCGACATCACGGATTCCATCGCACCCGAGGGCTTCATCGGCTCAGCAGCGTGGCCCTGCGTCGGCGCAGCGACGGCCAGGCAGGCGATCAACGGCATCATCAGAGGAACGGCTTTCATGACGGCTCCGCGCGGGAATCGAACACCGCGGAGCAGCAGCCCGCGTGCCCGTCACCGGGAACATCGATTGCGGGCCGCGCTCCGGAGTCTCTACCGGAGCAACCCATGCATCCTGTTCATGATCAAAAGGAAGCGAACAAATTCCTCGAAGGCGGCGTCTTCTATCCGACGGGCCACATCGTGACGGCTTTCGATTCGGCGTCCGCCGCAAAGAAGGCCCAGGCGGCCCTGATCCGCAGCCAATGGCCCGAAGATCACGTGCTGTACGTCAGCGCCGACGAGATGGCGCAGGAGGCCGAGGAGAACCTGCAGGACGCCAGCTTCCTGTCTGCAGGCGCGAGCGTGCCCGCCCGTCAGAAGCAGCTGGAACTCGCCCAGGCGGGATGTCATTTCCTGCTGATCTTCGCGCCGGACGCAGACGATCAGCAGCGCGCGATGTCCGCTCTCAACGGCCATCCGGTGGTGTACGCGGCGAAGTACAACCGGCTGACGATCGAGAACCTCGTCAAGGACATCCACTCGTCGTCGAACAAGGAAGCGGCGCGCGCGCCCTGAGGCCTCGCCTCCGCGCCGCCCGGCCGCGATTTGCGCGGCCCTGTGGCGGCGTGCATGCAAAACGAAAAACGGCGTGGCCGGTCGCTTTCCTGCGCGCTCGATACCGTGACGGCGAATTCGCGGAAATCGCCTTGGAAAAGGCGGTTGAACCGCCGGCCGGAAGAGCTTCGTCGACCGGCACGCCCCTTGCTCGACTCCCTCCGTGATCGCACAGGGAGCCGACACGGTCGTGCCACTGGATTCCATTTCCGCAGCGCCGGCCACGCGGCCGCCAGCGCCCGCCGCGCGCGCGGCCGGCACCGCTGCGGCCAGCGAGGCCCTGCTGTCGCTGGGCCGCTGG
>CAZXXM010000033.1:0-14728 GCA_964644715.1 uncultured Salinisphaerales bacterium | reverse complement strand
ATCGCTGGTCGACCTGCGCGGCAAGGTGGATCGCGAGGGACGCACCTTGCAGGTCACGCAGCTTGCCGTCGCCGACCAGCTCTGCGCCTCGGCTTCGATGGTGTTGGGAGAAGCGGCGGAAGGGCGTCCGGTGGCCGTCGTGCGCGGCGTTCCGGAGCGCTTCATGCGGACTTCGCGCGGGGCGCGGGCGATCGTCCGGCCGCTGGCGGAAGACCTTTTTCGATGACGGCGTCGCCGCGCGTACTGGCGCTGTCCGGCGGCGTCGGCGGCGCGCGCCTCGCGGCCGGTCTGGCCCGCGTGCTGCCGGCGGACGCGCTGACCATCGCCGTGAACGTCGGCGACGACTTCGAACACCTGGGGCTGCCGATCTGCCCGGATCTCGATACGGTGCTGTACACCTTGGCCGGCGTCGTGAATGCCGAGCACGGCTGGGGACGCGCCGACGAAACCTGGCACACGCTCGACGAACTGCGCGCGCTCGGCGGCGAGAGCTGGTTCCTGCTCGGCGATCGCGACATCGCGCTACACCTGCTGCGCCGGCAACTGCTGTCGCAGGGCGCCTCGCTGAGCGAGGCGATGCAGACGATCGCGCAGCGCCTGGGCGTGGCGACGCGCATCGTGCCGGTGACGGACGCGCCGCTGCGCACGCGCGTGCACACCGTGGCGGACGGCGTACTCGGCTTCCAGGACTACTTCGTGCGGCGCCGCTGCGCGCCCGAGATCCGCTCCCTGGATTTCGAAGGCGCCTCCACGGCCAGGCCCTCACCCGGCCTGGTCGAAACGCTGGAGGATCCGGCCTTGCGCGGCGTGATCCTGTGTCCGTCGAATCCGTACCTGAGCGTGGCGCCGATGCTCGCCGTTTCCGGGCTGCGTGAACGCCTGCGGGCGCTGCGCGTGCCGGTGATCGCGGTGTCTCCGATCGTGGGCGGCCAGGCGATCAAGGGGCCCACCGCGAAGATCATGCGCGAGCTCGGCGTGGAGCCGACCGCCACCGTGATCGCCGATCTCTACGCCGACTTCGTCGATCGCATCGTCGTCGCCGAGTGCGATGCCGTTCGCGTCGCCGGCGATCCGCGCTTCGCCGTCGCACGCACCGTGATGCGGGACGACGAGGCCCGCGCCGCATTGGCGCGGGCCTGCCTGGCTCTGCTCGAAGCCCTGCGTGCGGACGGTGGGCCGTCCGCGCGCCCGGTCATTTCCGCGTGAGCACGACCACCGGGATCTCGCGCGGCGTGCGCTTCTGGTAGTCCCGGTACGGCGGGTAGACGCCCGCCATCATTTCCCAGAGCCGGGCGCGCTCGGCGCCGGTCGCCACGTGCGCCACCGCGGCGAAGCGATCGCGAGCCACCTGGACCTCGACGTTCGGATCGGCTTCGAGGTTGAACATCCATCCCGGGTTCTGCGGCGCGCCGCCCTTGGAACCGACGATGACGTAGGTGCCACGGTCCTCGCCGTAGATCAGCGGCATCGTCAGCATGCGGCCGGTCTTGCGTCCCTTCGTCGTCAGCAGCAGGGTCGGCGTCTTCTGGTGGCCGCCGAACGCGGTTCCGTCCCAGAAGTGCGCTTTTTCAGGATTCTCGTCGTATTCTTTGAGGTGCTCGACGATCCAGTCCGGCACCACGTGCTGCTTCGCCTTCTCGTGGAACTCGGTGAGGATCGGCGGTTCGGGTTTGCGCTCGTCGCTCATGGCTCTCCTCTGGGTACGGCCCGCGGATGCGCGGGAACCGCCATCTTACGGTCCGTCTTCCACGATCGGGCCACCGGAGGGTTCGCCCCGATTGGAGGTTCGGTTCCTCGGGATCGACATCATCCCGTCGGAGCGACGTTCATGGCCTCCGGAACCGTCGACGCCGAGTGCGTCCGTCCACGCGGCCGGTTCAGGCGGCCTGTTCGAGTTGCGAGCGCATGTGCTCGAGCACTGTCGCCCCTATGCCCATCAGCCAGGCCAGCAGGACGTCCTGATGCGTCTTGCCGTTGCGCGCGATGCGGGCGCTCGTGGCCATCAGCATCACGCTCAGGCTGTAGTTGTTGTAGATCTGGTACCAGTTCAGCGCCCGACGGTCGACGCGCGTGTTCGCGGCGCGCTCGTAGCTTTCGAAGAACGCCGCCTCCGGCAGCAGCCCGCAGACCAGCGGTGTCTTGCCGTCGGTATCCAGGCTCGCGAACGCAGCGCTCGTGGTCCACGCGAGATCCTGGTGCCGATCGCCGATGCGGCCCAGTTCCCAGTCCAGCCAGGCGCTGATCTTCGAGTCGTGCTCGGTGAACAGGAAATTGCCGACGCGATAGTCGGCGTGGACGATCACCGGACGATCGAGCCGCGGAGGATTCCGGCGCAGCCAGCCGGACGCCAGCCGCATCAGCGGGACTTCCTCGTCGGCGTCCTCCTCCCACACGCGATCCCACCAATCCATGCCCCACAGCGCGCATTGCGTCGTGCCGGCCTCGGGAACCTCGAACGCGCTCAGATCGGCCGCGCGAAAGTCGAAGCCGTGGATCTTCGCGAGGCACTCGACGAACTGCGGGGCGAGTTGTCGGCGAAGCTCGGGGCTCATCTGCGTACCGAGCCCCGACACGCCGTCCGCCGAGCCGGTGGGCCGCGTGACGCCCTGCGCGAATCCATAGATCAGGCTGGGGTAGGGCAGGTATTCGCCGTCTTCGTCGCACCAGAAGACCGGCGGCACCGGCACCGTGCCCGTCATCGCCTGGATCAGCTGATATTCACGTAGCCGGCTGGTCTCGACGATCGACTCCGCCGGTTCCATGCGCAGCACCATGGGCGTTCGTTCGCGACCGATGTCGGGACGATTCCAGTCCAGCGTGAACGCCACCTGCAGTTTCGACGCACCGCCGGACAGCCAGCGCACGTCGGAGACGCGAAAGTCGGATCCGATGCGTGCCTGCAGCAGCGACTCGATACGGCTCGCGAGCGTGTCGAGCGGCAGCGGCGTGAAGCCGGGCCCACCACGCCGCTCGAGCTTGCGCGTCAGCAGGCGATCGATCGCCGCTTCGGTACGAAAGCGGCCGCGCAGCGCCGAGATCCACGCGGCCGGCGGCCGGTTCTTGTCGATGCCGTTCGGCAGCGGTGTCCACGGGATACGGTCGGCGCGGGTCATGATCGAGTCCGGAGGCGAGATCGAAGGCTAGCCTTACGCGCTCATGACTGTCAGCGCGGGCGTCCCCTGCCTCGTGCCTCAGTCATTGCGGAAGCGTGATCCCAGAGAACCGGCGAGTCCTCCGCCCCTGCGCATGGGGAGCCGCAAGTCAACGCCAGCCGTCCGCCGCCGACGGGAGCGTGTCCGCAAAAGACGGCAGCGTGGGCGGCCGGCGATATCCGCGCTTCGTCGCCGGCTGCGAGCCGACCCGCTGTCCCGATCTTTCGAGCAGTTCGCCGGTGAGCTCGTTGCGCCGGGCCAGGTGCGGCCGATCCTCCGCCGCTCTCTCGTGGCGCCGGACCACCATCGTCAGGCCCATCACGATGCCGGCGCCGGCCAGAAACGCATCGGACTGCGGGGGCCAGGCGAAGGCCGCCAGCATCAGGATGCCGATGAGCCCGAACCGCGTGAGGTGCCGCTGCGTCTTCGTCGTCGTCTTCAGGTCGATCATGTGCCCGCTCCGGGTGGATACTGTACGAATATACAGTATCAGGCAGATCGCCCTTTTGGCGAGCCCCGCTGGCAGGCGGCGCGCAGCGGTCCGGCCGGGTGCCATGCGGGCACCGGCATCCGACGACGCCTGGGTTTTCCGGATGCGCCCGCGCTTACCAGACCAGCGGCAGCCTCGTGATCTTCGACACCGTGCCACCGCAGACCGCGACCTCCGCGCCGGCTTCGAGCGAGAAATCGGGGATGTGCCGCAGCCATTCCTGCAGACCGATGACCAGCTCGTTGCGACCGAGCAGGGCGCCGGGGCAGCGATGAGGCCCGTGACCGAACGTCAGGATCTTGTGCACCGGCCGATTCCAGTCGACCTCCAGCGGGCGCTCGTAGATCGAGGGGTCGAGATTGAAGAACGGCGACGCGATGGCCAGCATGTCGCCTTCGCGGAATGCCGTTCCCTCGATCTCGAAGTCGGCCCGCGCCTGCCGCGCCATCGTCACCACCGGGAAGCGGCGGATGAGTTCGAGCGAGGCCGCGGGGATCAGCTCGGGCTTGTCGACCAGCGCCTGTCGGTGACCCGGGTTCTGCGCCAAAAACAGCATCACGAAGCTGAAGAGCGATGAAACCGTGTCGAGCCCCGCCATCAGGATGTGAATCGCCGCTCCCAGCGACTCGGCGCGGGTGATCGGCCGACCCGCGATGTCCGCGTTGGCGGCGCGGCTCAGCAGATCTTCACCGCCGCGGCCGCGTCGTTGGTCCAGATAGGGTTCGAGATAAGCGGCGAGCCCTTCCATGGCCGCCACACGCTGAGCCGGATCCGGATCGCGCGTGGACGCTTCGGCCAGGCTGCCCAGCTTTTCGCGGTCGCCGAGCGGGAGCTCGACCAGATCGAGGAAGACGGACAGCGGCAGGACGTCGCCCATCTGGGAAATGAACTCGCAGCGCCGACCCGGTGCCAGGCCGGACGCCAGATCCCCGGCGAGCTTGCGTACGAAGTCGTTGCGCCCGCCGATGATCTTCGGCGTCAGCCCGGCATTGAGGAAGGCGCGAAAGGGCTGGTGCTGCGGCGGATCGAGCGTCAACGCGCCCATCTCGACCTGTGCGGGCGCGACCGGAACGAAGAAATAGCGCGAGCTGAAACGCTCGTGATCGCCGTACAAGGCGAGGACGTCCGGCCCGCGGACGGCGATCCAGTGACCACCGTGACGCGGCGACCACACGAACGGATACGGCGTGGTGCGCTGGAATTCGACGAAGGCCTCGTGAAACCCGTTGGCATCGCGAGTCGGATCGTAGACATCGAAGTCCACCACCAGATGCTCGGGAACATGAGGGGGAATGGGTTCCCGCTCGATCCGCGGCGCGTCGTTCATGTCTGATCCTCTCCTCTCCCCAGGACTTCGAATCGCCGGGACGCGGAGCGCTGCGTCCGCGTGCTGCGAAGAAGTGTCTCGACGGAATGCCGGTGGCTCCGCCGCCGGCACGATAACGCGACCGATCTCCCGGCCACGCTAGGGCTGGCCCTCATGAGGGCTCGCCGTGTCCGCCCCGCGATCGGAGACGAATGCGGGGTGGGGCACCGGTCATCCACGACGGTCGGTATCCCTATCGTCCGAATGGGCTCGCCGAATCGTTCTCAATCGATCGGAACCATATTTCAGGCGTCCGACAGACGGTCTTGCGAACGAAAAGTCGATATGGCTCCATATCATTCACATGTAAATTATCATCGTAACGATCATGAAAGGGTCCGAACGCCTCGTCCAGGTCGCCGTCAGCACGCCGCGGATGGCGCGCGCCTTGCCGGAACTCTCGATGCCCGGAACCGTCATGGTCCGCCTGCTTCGCATCACCGGTTTCGGACTGGGCAACTTCTTCGAGCCGATCTTCCGGTCGATGGGCCTGACCGAGAACACCTTTCACGTCCTGTGCCTGCTGGTCTCGAACGAGAGCGGGACGGCATCGCCGGGCGAACTCAGCGAAATGGTCGGGACGAGCCGGGCCAACATGACCCGCCTGCTCGAAGAGTTGATCGACGACGGCCACGTCACGCGCAGCATCGACCCGCGTGACGCCCGCCGGCATGTCATCAGCATCACGGCGCAAGGACGCGCCAAGGCCCTGGAAGTCGCGCCCCAGCTGCGCGAGCCGATCGAGAGTGCGTTCTCCGACCTGGACGAGCAGGAGTTCGCGATGCTGGAGCGCGTGCTCCGCAAGCTGATCGTCTCTCTGGACAAGAGTCCTCGACCGGTGCGCGCCACCGCCTGACGTCCGCATCCCCATGAGAACGCCGGCCCTGCCCGAGGCAGGCGCCGATCAACGGAGGAGTTCCCGATGTCGAAGAAGGTCCTTTACGAAAAAAAGGGCGAGGTCGCCTACGTCACGCTCAATCGGCCCGAGTGCAAGAACGCGGTCGACTACGAAACCCACCTGCTGCTCTGCGACGCCTGGAAAGACTTCCGCGACGACCCGAAGCTGCGCGTCGCGATCCTCACCGGCGCCGGCGACGCCTTCACGGCCGGCGCGGATCTCAAGACCCACGCGCCGGAATGGCAGAAGGTGGGCCCGATGGTGGGACGCGAGCGCATGGAGGACGGCTTATCGGGCATCACGCGCGGCCCGCTGTCGCGCATCACCAAGCCGATCGTCGCCGCCGTCAACGGCTGGTGCCTGGGCCACGGCATCGAGCTCTCGATGGCCTGCGATATTCGCGTGGCTTCGGAGAAAGCGCAGTTCGGAACGTTCGAAGTGCGCCGCGGCATGCACTCCGCCGACGGCGGCATCGTGCGTATGCTCAATGCCTGCGGCGTCGGCATCACGATGGAGATGATTCTCACGGGCGAGCCGTTCTCGGCTCAGCGCGCGCTGATGCACAACATGGTCAACAAAGTCGTGCCGCACGACGACCTGATGCCGGCGACCGAGGACATGGTGGCCCGCATCCTGCGCTGCGACCGCGCCGCCACGGAATCCGCCAAGGAAACGCTGCTCGAATGCATCGGCCGCAACCTGCACGATCAGCTGCGCGTCGAAGCGATGTGGGGCTACGCGCTGTGCGGCGGCAACCAGACGGTGATGGAGCGCTCGCAGCAGTTCTTCGACAAGAAGGACCGCGGCCGCGCCGGCGAAACGGCGAACGCACTCTAGGGTTTCGTCCATGCGCTACGGATCCATCTATCGCGCCGATCTCTTCGAAGACCAGGTGATCATCGTGACCGGCGGCGGCAGCGGCATCGGCCGTTGCACGGCGCACGAACTGGCCTCGCTGGGCGCGACCGTCGCCATCGTCGGCCGCAAGATCGAGAAGCTCGACGCGGTCAAGTCCGAGATCGAGGCGGCCGGCGGCAAGGTCACGTCACACGTCTGCGACATCCGCGACGAGGACAGCGTCATCGCGACGATCGATCAGGTTCTCGCGCTGCACGGCAGGATCGACGGTCTCGTCAACAACGCCGGCGGTCAATACCGCATGCCGGCCGAGGACATCAGCACCAAGGGCTTCGAGGCCGTCGTCCGCAACAATCTCGTCGGCGGCTTCATCTTCATGCGCGAGACCTACAAGCGCTGGATGAAGGCCAACGGCGGCTCGATCGTGAACATGATCGCCGACATCTGGCACGGCTGGCCCAACTACGCGCATTCGGCGGCGGCCCGTGGCGGCATGTGGACGCTCACCGAGAGCGTGTCGTCGGAATGGGCGAGCTACGGCGTGCGCGTCAACGCGGTCGCGCCCGGCTGCATCGCCAGCAGCGGTCTCGACACCTACGAACCCGAAGCGCAGCAGTTTTTCCGCGACATCCCGAAGACGATCCCGTTGCAGCGCTGGGGCAATGCTTCCGAGATCTCCAGCGCCATCATCTACCTGCTGTCGCCCGGCGCGGCCTACATCACCGGCGCCTGCATCCGCATCGACGGCGGCTCGCCGAATGCGCGGGTGTGCTGGGGACCGTTGCGCCAGGAGTGCAACTCGGAAGCCTTCGACGGCTTCCATCTCGAAGCGCCTCCGAAGGTACTCGTCGAAGGGCCGAAGCAGCACTCGACCCGCGCGAAGAAGAAGGGCTGACCGGCCATGGCCGCCACCGAATCGCTGCCCGACGAGGCACAGCTACGCACGCGCCTGTCGGACTATCTGCAGGCGCAGACGGGCCGCCGCTGGACGCTCGGAAGCTTCACGCGCTACGCGGTCGGCTTCTCGTGGATCACGTACGGATTCACCGCCCGGGAAGAGGGCGCCGACGCGGAACGCGGTCTGATCCTGCGACTGGGTCCGCCCTACGGCCTGTTCGCTCCGTACAGCGCTCGGCCGCAGCACGCGGCCCTCAAAGCCCTGGAGAACACGACCGTTCCGGTGCCTCGCTCGTACTGGTGGAGCGACGATGCCTCGACGCTCGGGGCGCCGTTCTTCGTCAGCGAACGCGTCGCCGGTTCGGCGCCGGTGCCCTGGGTCAGCGGTACGGGCTCCGGCTTCGACGAAGGCTACCGGCTGCGCATCGGCGCGCAGTTCGTGTCGGCGCTCGCGGGACTGCACAAGGCCGAGTGGCGAGGACAGGCGGGATTCGAGAACGACGGCACGACCTGCGGGAACGCGGCGCTGCGCCAGGTCGAAACCTGGGAACGCAATCAGGCGCGCTGGGCGCTGAAGCCGTACCCGATGCTGAGCTGGGCATTCCGCTGGCTGCGCCGCAACCTTCCGGTCGCGCCACGCGTGAGCCTCGTCCACGGCGACTACCGTCTCGGTAATTTCCTGGAGCTGGACGGCCGCATCACGGCGATCCTCGACTGGGAGCTCGTCCACCTCGGCGATCCGCACGAGGATCTCGGCTGGGCCTTCGTGCCGCAGTACACCGGAGGCTCCGGGCTGATCTGCCGGCTGCTGAAGAAGGAAGATTTCATCGCGCAGTACGAGCGCGAGGCCGGCTTCACCGTCGATGCGGCCACGCTGCAGTTCTATCTCGTGTTCTCCCTGGTGAAGCTCGCGATCACGCACATTGCGGCGGTGCGCTGCTACGAGGACGGCCGCTTCGACGACATGCGCATGCCGGCGATGGGAACCCAGATCGCGCCGGTGCTGCGGCAGATCTCGAAGCTGCTGCCCATCGGCCACTCGCCACCTGCCGTGAGGCACGCGGAATCCGCGACCGGGCTCAGGAGAAGCGCATGAACAACTCGCTCAGGCGGATGATCGAGGGCATGGCGGCGACCTTGCGCAAGGACGTCATTCCACACCTGGGCTCGGAGTTCGCCCGCGGCCAGGCCTTCGGCGTCATCTACATGCTCAACAGCCTCGCGCTGCGCGCCAGCTGGTCGGCGGACTTCGTCGGCGAGCAGATCGCCGCGCAGATCGAACTCGGCGAAGCGCTGGCGCCACTGCTCACCGGCCTCGACGCACCCGCCGGTCCTCGGACGCCGGCGGTGGGGCTCGGCATCGCCGCGCTCGAAGCCTTGCGGGACGACAACGAAGGCCGCATCTGCGCGCTGATCGAGTGGCACGGGAACGCCGGTCTCGACATGGCCCGCGCCGCGGCCATCGAAACCGCGGTCCGCACCTACATGGACCGCCAGCTCAGGCACGAACTGCAGACCTCCGCGAAGCCGATGTTCGCCGAGATGTCGAGCGGATCCGAATAGGCAAAACGAGAAGACGAGATGCTCACCGCACAAGACGACCTGATCGGGCACCAGCTGCCGACGACCTTCGACCACGTCGGCAACAGCGACCCCAGCTGGATGGAGCGGCTCTGGTACACCGGCCATCCGAAGTCCGGCGAGCTGATCTTCGACATCGGCCTGGGGTATCACCCGAACCGCAACGTGATGGACGCCTTCGCCGGCGTCACCATCGGTACCCGGCAGATCAACTTCCGCGCCTCGCGCCGCCTGCGTCCCAATCCGCTGGAGACTGCGGTCGGCCCGCTGAAGATCGAAGTACTCGAAGGGCTCAAGCGCCATCGCCTGAGCCTTGCGCCGAACGAGTCGGGATTGAGCTTCGACATCGAATTCCTCGGCACCATGAACGCTCACGAAGAGGAACCGCATTTCCGTCGCCGCAACGGACGCGTCACCGAGCACATGGCGCGCGGCCAGCAACTCGGCGCCTACCGCGGATGGATCGAGGTCGACGGGCATCGCCGTGCGATCGAGCCGCAGGGCTGGCTCGGCCAGCGCGATCATTCCTGGGGTATCCGCGCCGAGATGCGGACCGACGAGGCGCATCCGCCCGTCACGTTCTACCCGCCGTTCTTCTACGCCTGGACGACGGTGCAGTTCGCATCGAAGGGCCTGCACGTGTTCTTCAAGGAGCGCGCGCCGGGCGATTTCATCTACCTGTCCGGCGAGGAAGTCCTGCCTCTCGGCGAAAAGCCCCAGGCTGGCCGCCGCATGGCCGGCGTTTCCCACGACGTCCAGTGGGCGAACGATCCGCACGGGCAGACGGTGGCGACGGCTAGCTTCTGCGTGGAACTCGACGATGGCTCCCAGCGCCCGCTGTCGATCCGCACCTTGCCCGCCCGCTACTTCCTGAAGGGCGGCCTTTACGGTGGTCTCGACGGCTGGTTCCACGGCGACGACAAGGGCCGGCTCCACGTCGAGCACGATCGCTGGAATCTCGAAGACCCGGCGATCCGCAAACTCGCCCGCACCTTGTGCGACCACGTGATCGAGGTCCGCGTCGGCGACGAAGTGGGCTACGGAATCATGGAATACGGCGTCGGCAAGGGCTACGCGAAATACGAGCAGGTGCAGCAGCACCCGCCGATCTGAACATCGGCACAGCGGCGAGCGCGGGCGGCGAGGCCACGCTAGGCAGAGGAGAACGAGCGATGAGCGACTACCTGAAGTTCTGGCTGATTCCGAACGGAATCGTGGCGGCGGGCATCGCCGGGTTCGTCCTCGGCGGCGACTGGGTCTGGCTCGGAATCGCCACGTTCCCGCTCCTGGCCTTCGTCGACAGCCTGCTGCCGCGGAACATGAAGCCACGGCGGATGAGCAACGCCTTCCTGTCGACGGTGCCCGTATGGCTTGCCGCGATCGGTTCGCTGGCGATCTATTTCTTCGCGGCGCATCACATCGCGACGAACGAGCTGACGGTCTCGCAGATCGTCGGGAGCATCGCATCGTTGATGTGGATCTCCGTCGTCCCGGGCGGACCGGCGGCGCACGAGCTGTGGCATCGCCGGCACAGGCCCTCGCGGATCCTCGGCCAGATCTCGCAGATCTGCATGTTCGACGGGATCCGCGACATCGGCCACGTCGTCGGACATCACATCGACGTGTGCACGCCCGAAGACGGCGACACCGCACCGCGCGGCCAGACGCTCTACTGGTTCGCGCTGCACGAGCTGTACGTGAGCTTCAGCATCGGCTTCCGGCTGGAGAACCGCGCGCTGAAGAAGCGGGGCCTGAGCTTCTGGAACTGGCGCAACCGCACCTGGTCCTGGGTCGCCGTCCAGGTCGTCTTCCAGGGGCTCATCTTCCTCGTCGGCGGCTGGCCCGGCGTCGCCCTCACGGTGACCGGCATGCTCGCCGCGCGGCTGTGGATCGAGTCGTTCAACTACTTCCAGCACTACGGCCTGATCCGCGTGCCCGGCGCCAAGGTCGGCAATCGTCATGTCTGGAATCACATGAGCGAGCTGTCGCGCATCGTGTCCTTCGAGATTACCAACCACGCGGGCCACCACCAGGACTCGTACGTGCCGTATCAGAAGCTGGTGCCGCACAAGGACCAGATCCCGATGCCGAGCCTGTTCACCTGTTTCTTCGTCGCGCTGATCCCGCCGCTGTGGCATCGCCGGATCGTCATGCCCGCGCTGAAGCGATGGGATCTGGAGTACGCCAACGCCGAGGAACGCGAACTGGCCCGCGAGCAGAACCGGCAGGCCGGCTGGCCCGACTGGATCGGCGAAGCCGGCGATCGCGCGGGCAGGGCGCCGACGGCGGGCTGTTAGCGCGGCGGCGACCGCCTCGGATCGTTCATTCGGACGGCAGATGCTCACTGCGGATCCCGCGACCTCGCACCGTCTCCGACTGTCGAAGTCGCAGGGGATTGCGGGGCAATGTCTCTCTCCCGGTTCGATCAGACCCAGCCGCAGCAAGAGGGCTTCGAAGAGGGCTTCGTCGTATTTCAGGCTCGGAGGGAACTGCCAAGGAAAGGGCCGAGCTCGGGACCGAGTTCGAAAAGACCCTGCGCGAAGAAATTCGTCAGGGCCTGAGCCGGATCACGCGGCCGGAGGATATGGGTCACCTAGCGTCCGCCCTTGATCGAGAAGGCGAAGTCGTCCGGCGTCTGTCTCCTCCACTTCGCGAAATGAGCGGGGCGTTGCAACGAATGGAAGGAACCGGCGAGTTCGATCGTCGGAAATTTCGACGAAGCGAACTCGAGTTCGGCCCGTTGAGCAAGGTCCGCCGGATAGAAAGCCTTGCGCCACGGCGGATAGCGCCAGCCCGAGATGCCAATTCGGATCCTTGCCGTCTTTTCTCGTGCAGGACGCACGCAGGACCCCAGCGAGGATCCGCGGCGACTTCCGCTTCTCCGTGTCGAATTCGAACGGCGCATCGATCAGGATGCCGGGCGTGAGCCGTTCTGCGGGAAGAGCTCGAACTTCTCGATGTCGTAGCCCATCGCAACGATGCGGGCGCGATAGTCGGCCATCCGCGCCTCGCTCAAGCTCGGCGTTCGCGACAGGATCCAGACATGGTCGCGCTTGTCGCGGCCCACGATCGCGGCGGAATAGTCGGGCTCGAGATGCGAGATGACGTACTGGCCCTTGATCGGCCAGAACAGCTTGACCCGCCATTCCGCGTTGTTCGTGTTCTCGACGACGGACGATTCGGTGGGCTTGGTCTCCAGTTCTCCGTCGAAGCGGTCCTTCCGGAATTGGAAGACCGTCTTGATCGTGCCATCCGCCTGCAGCGTGTAGGTCTCGACGGGATTGTGAGCACCCTTTTCGAGCGACAGGGGGATCGAGCCGATGATGAACCAGGAGCCGGCATATCGCTCGAGATTCACCTGCGATACGCGCGGAACTGGCTTCTCGTCGTTGGCTCGCAGCGACGCCGGGATCAACGCCGCCGACAAGGAGGCGACGACGGCCATCAAGGTGGAGTGAAGGGTTCCGATGCGCATGGGTGAAGACTCCGACTCTGAATATCCGGCTGCCGCAACCGACATACCCGCGACAGCTTCGTGCAGTGAGGGTACGCACGGCGTATCGGATGACGTGAGCCGGGCTCGACCATTGCTCGCGATTTGATCAAGGAGCTGCGGCAATGCGCGGCTCTTTCATCAGCCACCTGAACAAGAGGAAGCCATGTCCATCGTCGATAAAGTCGTTGCCGCCGTTACCCCTCCCGAAAGCCGCCGCGCGCGCGCCAAAGCACGAGAGGAAGCCCTGTCGACTGCAGAGCCCGGGAGCTGGTTCGCGATGGTGCTCGATCATCATCAGCAGATCGAGGCCGCGTTCGACGCGCTGGAAAGAACCACGTCACCTTCGCAGCGCCGCGCCGCCCAGAGGTGGCTGGCCACGTTGCTCACCGGTCACGCCATCGCCGAAGAGGTCACGCTGTACCCGGCCATGGCCTCGCACGGCGAGAAGGGACGCACGGAACTCGCGTACCAGGAGCAGAGCGCCGCGAAGGGCGAAACCGCTGCGCTCGAGGAACTCGATCCGATGAGCGAGGACTACACCGACAAAGTCGCTCACATCCGCGGCGCGGTTGAGCATCACATGTACGAGGAAGAAGACACCTGGTTCGTGAAGCTTCAAAAGAAGGCGTCTCCGGAGACGATGTCCCGCCTGACACGGCGGTACGAGGAAGAATTTTCGCGTTACATGGGCGAGGACACCGCCGAAAGCGTCAAGCGCAGAGAGATGGCCGACCGGCACTGAGTTCGCCGCAACCTTCGTAGCCCGGACGTCGCATTTCACTAAGCGAAAGAGCATCCGCGGACTTCGTCCGGGCTACGTTTCCGCGAATCGGGTACTGGCGGCATGGCGTCTCCACTGCATTAAGTGGGCGGCTTGTCGCAAGGCCGGATCGACCCCTTGTTCGTGATCACGCACACGGTGAAGCTCGAAGACGGAGCCGGGATGCGCGAGACGTTCCGCGAGAAGCAGGACGGCTGCATCAAGGTCATGTTGAAACCCTGAGACAAGATCCGTCCGGCGAACCCATCGCCCCGGGACTGCGGGTTGCTGTGTCCATGCGTCATCGAAGCATCCCATCTGGAGTTCTCTCATGAGCCGTCCCGTTCTGCACGATCCGCGCGAGCGCGGTCCGAAGCCGCCGTTCCCGCAGCCGCCGCAATCGCCACCGGGCGATGAGTCGCAGATGGCGCCGGCGGCAGATCACGGCGAGAAGGGTTACGTGGCCAAAGCCTGTCTCCAGGACCGCGTCGCACTGATCACCGGCGGCGACAGCGGTATTGGTCGCGCGGTGGCGTTGCTGTACGCCCAGGAAGGCGCGAAGGTCGTGATTACCTGCCTGCCGGACGACGCCGACGACGGCGAAGAAACGGTCCGGCTCGTGCACCAACTCGGCGGGCAGGGCCGCTCGATCCCCGGCGACGTCGGCGATGCCGGGTTCTGCAAAAGCTTGGTGAAGCAGACGCTCGAAGCATTCGGAAGCCTCGACATCCTGATCAACAACGCGGCTTACCAGCGTCACCACGAGTCGATCGAAGAGATTCCGCTCGATGACGTCGAGCGCACCTATCGCACCAACGTCTTCGGGACGGTGTATCTGTCTCAGGCCGCCGCTCCCCATCTGCGGCCCGGTGGCGTGATTCTCAACACGAGCTCGATCCAGGCCTTGTCGCCGACCCCGCAACTCGCGCTTTACGCCTCGACCAAGAGCGCGATTTCCAGTCTGACCAAGAGCCTCGCCGGGCTGCTCGCCGACAGGGGCGTCCGGGTCAACGCCGTCGCCCCAGGGCCGGTCTGGACGCCGCTGATTCCATCGACGCTGCCGCAGCAGAAAGTCAGGAATTTCGGAGACAACACGCTGCTGAAGCGACCAGCGCAGCCGGTCGAGCAGGCCGCGATCTTCGTGTTTCTCGCGTCCGACGATGCCAGCTACGTCACCGGCGAGGTCTTCGGCGCAACGGGCGGAAGGACGCCGATCTAAGTGAAGCGTTG
>CAZXXM010000032.1:0-14825 GCA_964644715.1 uncultured Salinisphaerales bacterium | reverse complement strand
TGCCTGCAGCGACCCTTCACGAACGTCCGCTTTCCGGCAGTTTGCTCGGGTCTACGTGAGACAACGTATCGGCGCGTCACTCGAGACGCGCTGGACAGGAACCGGCCGAAGCGCTCGTACGAGCAATGCTCACTTTCGCGGAGGCATGCCGTGGACCATGGTGATGAACTGCATCTCGCACCCGGCGCGTCGGTGATCCGACAGCGCCCGGTACTCCGGATCGGCCCACCACTGACGTGCTATTTCTTCGGAAGGGAAGCCGAAAATGATCATGCGCCCGGACCGTGGAGAAACTCCCTCGAGGTGCACGGAGGCGTCGTCGAGCGTCACGAAGTTGCCGTTGTATCGCTTCAGTAGCGGGAAGAATCCTTTCTCGTAGACGCGGTACTCCGTCGCATCCTTGACGATCAGGTTCGCCACGATGAGTACAGGAATTTCAGCCATTGCTTGTCTCTCAATTGAATGAAGAAATCTGGAGCGTGTGCTTCGACCGAAGCGAATTCCCGACGCGTGAATCCGCTGGCCGCGAAATGTTCGGGTACGGCCCTAGCCCTGTTCGTCTCGGATGACGAGCAAGCGCAACTCGCTCATGTCTTCGATGGCGAAACGCACGCCCTCACGGCCGAGCCCTGAATCCTTCACGCCGCCGTAGGGCATGTGATCGACACGCCAGGACGGCACGTCCCCGATCACCACGCCGCCGACGTCGAGCCGATCCCAGGCCCGCATGGCCTGCCCCAGATCCTGGGTGAAGATGCCGGCTTGCAGCCCGAAGGCGCTGTCGTTGACCTCCTCGAGCACGCAATCGAAATCGTCGTAAGAAGAAAGAATGGCGACGGGACCAAACGCTTCCTGCGCGACCAGATCGCAGTGGCGGGGCACGTTCTCGAGCAGGCTGGCGCGCAACATGGCGCCTTCCCGTTGGCCGCCGCCGTGCAGCGTGGCGCCCGCGGCCACGGCGTCCTGTATCCACTGTTCCAGGCGACCGGCCTCGCTCTCGGAGATCATCGGGCCGATGAATGTCTTCTCGTCCGCCGGATCACCGTGCACCAGACTCTTCACGGTTGTCGCCATAAGGTCGCGGTACTGCGCGTAACACGAGGAATGCACGAAGATGCGCTGCACCGAGATGCAGCTCTGCCCCGACTGGAAGTAGGCGCCGAACACCAGGCGCTCGACCACCTTCTGCACGTTCTGCCCCGGGGTGACCACGCAAGCCGCGTTGCCGCCCAGCTCGAGCACCACCTTCTTCTTTCCGGCGCGCGCTTTCAGATCCCAGCCCACGGCGGGAGATCCCGTGAACGACAGCAGCTTGAATCGCTCGTCCGTCGTGAAGAGATCCGCGCCATCGCGCGCACAGGGCAGGATCGAGAACGCGCCGGCCGGCAGATCGGTCTCGCTCAGGATCTCGCCGATCATGAGCGCGCCGACCGGAGTGCGACTCGCAGGTTTGAGCACGAACGGACATCCGGCCGCGATCGCCGGCGCGATCTTGTGTGCAGCCAGGTTTAACGGGAAATTGAACGGCGAGATCAACGACACCGGCCCGATCGGAACCCGCTTGTACATGCCCCGATAACCTTCGGCGCGAGACGAGACTTCCATGTTGAGGACCGCCCCCGCATCCCGGCTGCATTCGTCCGCCGCCAACGAAAACGTGTCGATCAGGCGTGATACTTCTCCGCGCGAGTCCTTGATCGGCTTGCCGGCCTCGATGCACAGCGCAAGGGCGAACTCATCGGCACGCGCGCTGAATCGTGCCGCCGCGTGGCGAAGCACCGCCTGGCGCCTGTGCATCGGGAAGCGCGCCATGGGCTCGGCCGCCTGCGAGGCACTCTCGATGGCGCGGTCGATATCCGCTGCACCGGCTTGTGCCACGCGCGTCGCCACCGCGCCCGAATACTTGTCGATCACCACCAGATCCGCGTTGGGCTGATGCGGCCGGTTGGCGAGGTAGAAGGGATAGGTGGGTCGAAGCGCCAAGGCAGAAGAAGATCCGTTTACCGAGAAGTCCGTCGTGCGTGGGCTTCAGCCGCGCTTGGTCAGGCGCGGCGCAAGGAACTGCGTGATCGCCGCCAGCACCTCGCAGCTGCGAGGAATCGCACCCGACATCCAGAACGCGCCATGGATCAACCCCAGCAGCGGAACGTGCATCGCGTCGTTGCCGGCAGCCTTCAAGGCCTTGAAGTACTCGATGGCCTCGTCACCGGATGGGTCGTACTCCGCCGTGAGGATCAGCGTCGGCGCCAGCCCGGCGAGCGATGTCGCGTTCAGCGGCGAAGCGAGCGGACTTTCGATGTCCGAGGGCTTCGAGAGGTAGTGATTCCAGAACCACTCCAAGGCCGCCGCCGTGATCAGGTATCCCTCGGCGCAGCGCGTCTTCGACTCGACCTTCAGCCGCCGATCGATGACCGGATAGACCAGGGCCTGCGCGGCCAGCGTGATGCCAGCGTCGCGGGCACGGATGGCGCTGACCGTCGCCAGGTTTCCACCGGCGCTGTCTCCCACCAGGGCGAATCGCTGCGGGTCGACGCCATATTTCTCAGCGTTGGCGAGCGACCACTGCAGCGATGCGAAGACATCGTCCGGCTGCGCTGGAAACTTGGCCTCGGGCGCCAGGCGGTAGGTCGTGGCGAACACCACCGCACCGGTCTCGTTCGCCAAGGCCCGGGCCGGCTCGTCGCACACGCCCAGGTGACCACCGATGAAACCGCCGCCGTGGACGTAGAGGATGCCGGAGCCGTTGGCATGGGCCGGCGTGTACACGCGCATCGCCACGCCGTTGCGATCGATGTCCTCGACGCTGCGAACGTCCTCTGGCGGGTTCTGCAGCTGAGGGAACGTATCGATGATCGCACGCGCTTCCGCGATGGTGCAGTGCTCGAAGGACTTCACGCCCTGCTTCTCGAGCGTAGTAAGGATGAACTGCGCGGTGGGATCGATGGCCATGTACGGCGTTCTCTGGCGGTGGCGAAAGGCGCGGCCTTCCGTGGGAGGTGGGGCGCCAGAATTCGAGCACGTGTATCAACCCGCTCGATGTCTCAAATTGAGACATCGAAAACGAGCTGCCGGTATGTACGATCCTCACTGCATCTCTTTCATCCGATGCAGAACCACACCATCCCTTTTCACCTGGAGAACGCCATGAGCAGCCTTTCGAAAATCGCGGCCGTCGAGGGCGCGGGCGAGCACAAGGTCCTGGTCCTGCACGGCTGGGCCCTGGACAGCAGCGTCTGGCTCGCGTCACGGGCACGCAGCAACACGCGCGATTTCACGTGGGCCTATCTCGATTTTCCAGGCTATGGAGTGAACCGGTCCCAGGCTCCGGCTCAGGGCATCGACGGGATGGCGCAAGCCGCCCTCGCCGCCGCGGATGCGCTCAACTGGAAGTCGTTCTCCGTGCTGGGGCACTCGATGGGCGGAGCCACGGCGCTGCGCGTGGCGACGCTGCGCCCTGACAACGTCTCTCGGGTGATCGCGGTCACGCCCGTATCACCGGCGGGCACGCCCCTCGACGAAGGCAGCTTCGCGGCATTCGATGGTGCGTGGCAGGATCCTGGCGCGGCGATCAAGGGACACCTTTCGCCGAACATCGCTGCCGACGATCTGTCGCGTCTGGTCGATCGCAACCGTGCGTCGATGGACAAGGCGACCTGGACCGCCTACCTCAAGAACTGGACCTCGCCCAGTTTCATGAAGGAGCTGTCCAAGTACACCGGCCCGATCACCCTGCTCTACGGTGAAACGGATCCGTTCGTGACGTCCGCGTACCTGAAGGACACGTTGGCGGCGGCGCCCAAGGCCGTGCTCGAGGCGGTTCCACGCGCCGGTCACTACCCGATGATCGAGAACACCGCCGGCCTTCAGGACGCCATCGAAGCCGCGCTGCGCGCTTGAGCGCAGCGAGGGCCTTCGCGAGATCAGGCAGCGCTTCGCATCAGACCGCCACCGTCGCGGTCGGCCGAAGCGCCTGCCGATTTTCCCTCACCACGTTCCAGGCTTTCGATAGCCGACGGATCGCTTCGGCGGCCTGAGGCAGTTCCAACGTGAACGGGATCCGGATCCGGTCTTCGAACGACCCATCGGATCCGAACAACGAACCTGGCGTGATCGCCACGCCTTCGTGGCGAGCCGCATCGGCCAGCCGGCTGGCAACCGGAATTCCGAGATCGATCCAAGCGCTTAGACCGCCGCGCGGCGAGGCGACACGCCATTCCGGAATCGCGCTGCCCAGGGTGGTGAGCAGATGATCTCGGGCGCGACGAAGCACTTCTCGCCGCTGCTGCATGAGGGAAGGCAATGCGTTGAGCACGCCGAGCGCCATCAGCTGATCGAACACCGGCGTTGCCATGTCGAGCGAAGCCTTCGCCGCGGCTGCCTTGGCGATGAATCCTTCCGGCGCTCGCATCCACCCCACGCGCAATCCGCCCCAGAAGATCTTGCTCAACGAGCCGATGGTCATGGCGGCGGCGCCCTCGCGCGCGTGCGCGGCGATCGGGACCGGCGCCTGCTCTTCGATGGCGGTTTCCACGAGCGTCTCGTCGACGATCATGGCCGATCCACACAGACGCGCGATGTCGACCAGGCGCACGCGGCACTCGTCCGACATGACCAGTCCCGTAGGATTGTGAAAGTCCGGGACGCAGTAGAAGAGGTCCGGTCGCGCCTGGTGCGCTGCGTCATGCCACTCCTGCGGCCGCCATCCGTCGATCGCCAAGTCCACCGGGACGCATCGACCGCCCCATTGTCGGATCGCCGACAAGGCATTCGGATACGTCGGGTTGTCCGCTAACACGCGTGAGCCGGTGTGAATGGTGATCGACAAGCCGAGCGCCAGCGCATTCTGCGCGCCCGTCGTCACCAGGATCTGCCCCGCATGCGTCGGCAAACCGCGTTCGGAGAAGCGACGCGCGATCGCCTCTCGCAGTTCGGGAAGTCCGTAGAGGTGATAGCCGTGCCCGTTAGTGAAGCGCCCGACGTCGCGCAGTGCGCTTTCGACCAGATGCGGAAATGAATCCTGCGGCGCCGGCAGGGCAGCCTGCGTGAGATCGATCTCGCGGGCACTGCCGCCCGGATACCACGGAGTCGAGGCGTCCTCGCCTTCACGACTCTGCGAGGTCACCCAACTGCCCGAGCCTTGTCGGCTCTCGAGCAGCCCACCCGCACGCAGCGCGTCGTAGACGCTGGCGATCGTGGTACGGCTGATGCCCAGTTCGCGCGCGAAGTCACGCTCCGGCGGCAGCCGCGTGCCGAAGGGAAGACGCCCATCCCGCACCAGCAGCGTGATGCGGTGTTCCAGGGCTGCCGCGATGCCTTCAGAGCGCTCTGTCCGCCAGCCGCCGAGCAACCGGTTGAGGGTTGCCGAATTCAGTTTCCGACCTGCCGTCATTCAGCCTCCTGGTCCACTTTTTCAAAAGCGGACCTCGATTCTCATCACTGGATCGAAAAATACTGCGCCGACAGCCAAGTGGACAAGAGCAAATGATCCACTTACGAGAATTGGACTTCTGGAACGAGAGATCATGGGAACTGCCGAGCCGAGCCTCGTGACGTCGGGTCATCACGACCTGCTGCAGGCTTTTGCCACCCGCAGCCGGTTTTCGGATCGCCCCCTGATGGCGGTCTCTGCGCACTACGTAATGGGCAACTGGGCGGCGCAGCCGTTTCTCGGAACGCTCGATTTCGAGCGGGCGCTCACCCTGACCCATCGACGCGAAGGACCCTGGACCGCCGTCGACGTCTTCGAAGCGCCGGAGCCGGGCTTGCTGCTCGAACTCGACTCCGTGAAGGATGCGAGGTCCGCGGAACCCGGCAGCGATGAAGGCCATCTTCTGCAGCACGTGCTACCCGGAACGAGCAAGGTCATCGGCAACGCGAGGCTGTCCGCCGTGCGCGTCCTTCACGGCTCGGGTCACGCCCTGATCTCCGGAGAACCCGGCACGGGCAAGTCGAGCCTGGCCGAATGGCTGCTGACGCGAGCCGGCCTTCCGTTCGTGGCGGTGGACGTCGCGGCGCACGCCGATTGGCGGGAGCGCCTGGTCTTCGCGCTGCGAGACCGGCACCACGTCGCACTACGCCACGTCTCGTCGACGCGCGAACAGAATCTTCCCGACCTGATCCAGATGCTCCTGGGCGCAGCGCGCCGCGGTCTGCGCATCGTGATGACGGCGACGCCGTGTCTGCCGCTCCCGCTGCAGCCGCTGGCGCGACATCTCCAGCATCGACTGTGGATTCCTCCGCTGCGCGATCGAATCGAGGACATCCCCGAGATCATCGCCGCGTGGCCGCTGCGGCGGCGCGTTCGCCGGCTGGATGGCGAGACGCTGCGATGGTTGTGGAGCCGGCAGTGGCCCGGAAACGTGCGCGAGCTCCTCGACGCCATGCGCACGCGGACTCGCAATGGGCGCTCGGGGGCGGCAGGCGCACCGGGTCCCTCGGGCGCATCCCGACGCGTACCACTTGCCCAGGATCTTCAAAAACGCGCGCTGCGGGAGACGCTGGCGCGTTGCGAAGGAAATCGGAGTCGCGCGGCGCTGATGCTGGGCGTTTCGCGCGCGACCTTGTACCGAAAGATGGATCAGTTCGACCTGAGTTCGTAACGACGACAAATCTGGAGCGAGAGCGATGAGCAATGAAGCCGAAAAGAAGAATCCGTCGAAGGACACCTGCGACGCCATCGTCGTGGGCGGCGGTTTCGCCGGTGTCTACCAGGTGCACCGCCTGGCCAAGGCCGGCCTGACCGTCCGCGCCATCGAGAAGGGCAGCGATGTCGGAGGCACCTGGTACTGGAACCGGTATCCCGGTGCGCGATGCGACATCGAGAGCCTCACCTACTCCTACTCGTTCGACAAAGAACTGCAGCGCGAGTGGACCTGGCCTCAGCGCTACGCCGAGCAGCCGGACATCCTGAAGTACATCCAGCATGTCGCCGATCGGCTCGACGTGCGCAAGTACTTCACCTTCGACATGCAGATGGAATCGGCCGTCTACGACGAGGACGCCAACCGCTGGCGCGTACGCACGTCCACCGGAGAAGAATGGGTCGCGCAGTTCCTCGTGATGGCGTCGGGTCCCTTGTCGGTTCCGGTCGAACCCAAGTTCAAGGGCCAGGACGACTTCGCGGGTGCGAAGTACATGACGAGCCGCTGGCCGCACGAGGGCGTCGATTTCACCGGCAAGCGTGTCGGCATCATCGGCACCGGATCGAGCTCCATCCAGTCCTCTCCGCTCATCGCTAGCCAAGCCAAGCATCTCCACGTGTTCCAGCGCACGCCGCAGTTCGCGATCCCCGCGTGGAATCGCGCGCTGACCGACGACGAGATGCGATACGCGAAGGAGAACTACGACGAGATTCGCCGGCTGATCAAACTGTCGGAGGTCGGTATCGCCTATGAGACGCCCGATCACGGTGCCAAGGATGCCGACGCAGAATCGCTGCAGAGGCAGCTCGAAGCAGCCTGGGCGCGCGGCGGATACCTCATGCTCGTCGCCTACCCTGACTTGGTGACCGACATGGAATCCAACCGGATCGTCAGCGAATGGGTTAAGGAAAAGATTCGTGCGCGAATCAAGGATCCGGAGATCGCGCGCAAGCTGATGCCGCAGTACCCACTGGGCGCACGGCGCCTGTGCGTGGATACGGACTACTTCGAGACATTCAACCGCGACAACGTCACGCTGGTGGATCTGCGCGAGTCGCCATTCGAGACGTTCACCAAGTCCGGCATCCGCACCGCTGACGGAACCGAGTACGAGCTCGATGCGGTCGTCTTCGCGACCGGCTTCGATGCGCTCACCGGCGCCCTGCTCGCGGTGGACATCCGCGGTCGCGGTGGCGTCTCGCTGCGGGAGAAGTGGCGCACCGAGATCCAGAGCTACCTGGGCGTCATGGTGTCGGGATTCCCGAACCTGTTCACGATCAACGGACCCGGAAGCCCGTCCGGCCTTTACAGCATGGTCGGCGCCATCGAGCAGCACGTCGACCTGATCACCGACACGATCGAGGACCTGCGCCGTAGAGAGATCAAGAGCATCGAGGCGCAGGCACGGGAAGAACGCGCCTGGGCGAAGTACGTGCACTGGGTGTCGCTGCAGACCATCTACTCGAAGGTGGACTCCTGGTACACCGGGCACAACGTCGAGGGCAAGCCCAAGGGCTTCCAGATCTATGCCGGCGGAGGCCCCACGTATTTCGAGTTCTGCCGCCAGATGGTGGAGAACAACTATCGGGGCTTCGCCCTGTCGTCCTGATTCGATCTTTCAACCACCTCAGCACCGAGAACCACACCCATGGCTGCTTATCTCCTCGCTTTCAACAAGGTCAAGAATCCCACCCTTGCCGCCGAGTACTCCGCCAAGGCCGGACCCACGGTCGTGGCCGGCGGTGGCGCCGTCGTGACCAAGGGAAAGGTCTCCTTTCTGAATGGCACCTTCAACGTCGACGCCGTGCTCGTCGTTCGATTCCCCGACCCTGCCACCCTGGAGCGTTGGTATCGATCGCCGGAGTACCAGGCACTGATTCCCATGCGCGACGAGGCAATCGACGCGACGTTCGTCGTCACCAGCGACGCCACCTGATCGCCGACCGGCTCGCGACGCGACCCCATCGCGCCAAGGTCTTCGAGCGCGCTACCAGCGCTCCGTCCACGGCCTCAGCACCACCTCGAAGGTCCAGGTCGACCGGTGCTGGCGATGGAGCTGCAGATAGGTTTCGGCAATGCGCTCGGGATCGGCCAGGTTGTCGTCGACGTCGGTGCCCGCGAGCCGATGCGCCCGGGTGCCGTCCTCGCGCCGCCAGCCGATCGCGGCATCGATGGGGACGCTGGCGACGTGGATGCCCTGCGGCATCAGTTCACGCGCCATGTTCTGCGCCAGTCCCGACTTCGCCTGGCAGGCCATGGCGAATGCGGCGCTCAGCGGAAAGCCTTTCAACGCAGCCGTCGCGTTGGTGAAGATGATCGTGCCCTTTACGCCATGGTCGTTCAGCGAATTCGAGAGCATCGACCGCGCCGCCTGCTGACCGACCAGAAACGCACCGTAGGCCGAGGTTTTCAGGGTGCCCAGCACCAGCGCCGGCTCGGCTTCGGTGATCTTCCGGAATATGTCCGGATCGCGGCCGTCGACATTGTGGACGACCAGCGTCGGACGTCCGAGTTTCCGGGTGACGTCCTCGAACATTGCCGCGACCGAGTCGGCGTCACCGGCATCGCAGGCGATGCGGTGGACGCCGAAGTCCTTCTCCAGTGCCAGCAGGACCGGATTGTCGGGATCCCGCGCGGCGATCGCCACCCGCATGCCATTCCGAGCGAACAACTTCGCGCAGCTGGATGAGATTCCGGGGCCACCGCCGACGATGAGAGCGACGTCGGATGAAGGTGCATCAGGGGGCTCGATCGTCATGTCCGCGATTCTCCTTTTCTACTCGACAATGAGGGCGGGTTCGCCCATTCGGCCGTCGATCACCAGGTCTCGCCGAAAGGTCGCACCTCGACATTGAACGACCAGGACGAGCGAGGCTGGTGGACCACGTGCCAGATCTCGTCGGCAATCGCCGAAGGCTGGATGAAGAAGTCGTCCGCCTTGTCCGCGAAGTGCTTGCGTGCCCACGGCACGTCGATGACGGCATCGATCACGACGTAGGCAACGTGTACGCCGTGGGGTCCCAGCCGCCGCGCCATGGACTCCGCAAGGATTCGCTGGGCGGCCTTGGTCGGAGCAAAAGCGGCAAAGGCAGCGCGTCCGCGCAGCGCCGAGGTGTTGCCGGTGACGATGATGGCGCCCTTGCCGGCATCCATCATCGCCGGTGCCAGGGCCTTGCCGAGGTTCAAGAGTGCGATGGTATTGACGCGAAAGTTGGCCTCCAAAGAACTCGCGTCGACCTGGAGAAAGTCCGTGAAGTTCCCCACCGCGCTCACGGCGTTGTGGACGAGAACCTCGGGCGATCCCAGTTCGCTTCGTACTTTCGAAAGTGTCGCCTGGATCTGCGCAAGCTCTGCGACGTCGCAAACGTAACCCTGGGTGCCCGGGACCTCCTTCTCCAGCTCCCGCAGACGGTCGGCTTCGCGCGCGATCATCGCCACGGCGAATCCGCCTTCCGAGAAGCGCCTCACGATGGCGGACCCCGTCCCGGGCCCCACGCCGGTGACCAGCGCGACAGGCCTCTTGGCGCTCATGCCGCCACCTTCGTGCTCGCGCCCAGTGCATGTTCCCGCACGAAATCGAGCCGATCGCCGCCGAAGTAAACCTCGCCCTCCACCAGGAACTTCGGCACGCCGAAGACGCCAGCCTCGGCAGCAGCCGCGTTTTCGGCATCCAGTTTCTGTTCGATGTCGCTTTCCAGCGCCAACGCCAGGATCTCGCGCCCTGGCAAGCCACTGGCTTCCAGCAGCGCCTGCGTCTCCACCGGACCGGCAACCGGACGAGGCCGAGCGTAGATGGCCTCCCAGATCACGTGGTGATACGCCTCGAAGTGTCCGAGCTTCTGAGCGGCGAGCGCACCCTTCATGTGCAACCGGAGGTCGACCTGCCCGGTGCCGATCCCGTTCCACCACGCCTGGTTGACCTCGAGCGGGACGCCATAGCGCTTCGCCCAGCGAGCGGTGTCGCGCATCGCATGCCGGAGCTTGGGCGGACACATCGGCGACGGATGATTGTTCACGATACCCATCACCTCGGTGATCGAAATCGGGCGATGCCGGATGTCCAGCCCGAGCCTGGGCAACTGCGTATTGGCGAGGTAAGCGTACGGACTGACGTAATCGAAATAGAAGTCGACGGGTAGCGACATCGAGGCTCTCCTTGGCGGTCTGGGTCGAGGATTATTTTTATCATCCTTGTGGATGATGGTCATAATCTTTATGTTGCAAACGTAAGTGCGTCCTCTATGCTTTGCCAAGCAAGAACACCCAAGGCGGAGCGATGGCAAGGTCACAGGCTGAGAAGGCAGAGAGTCGCGCGAAGATTCTGCGGATCGCGGGCTCCGAGTTGCGTTCAAGGGGACTCGATGGCGTGGGCGTGGCAGAACTCATGGCCGCCGCGGGAATGACCCATGGCGGCTTCTACAAGCACTTCGAGTCGCGCGATCACCTGATCGAGGCGGCGGTCGCGGCCTTGTTGAAGGAAGTGGAAGACACAAAAGCGGAGGCCGACCAGAAGGTCAACTCGAACATCAGGGCCTACATCGACTGGTACACCGGCGTTGAGCATCTGAACAACCCTGCGAAAGGCTGTCCGATTTCCACCTTGGGCATCGACATGTCACGCGCTGGCGAACGTACCCGATCGGTGTTCACGCAGGGCCTCATCCGGTTCGTCGACTGGTTCGTCGAGAGGATGGCACCAGGACCGGTGCGCCGCCGGCAGGATCGGGCAGCACTCGTCGCCAGTGCTCTGATCGGGGGCATGGTGCTCGCGCGCGCGTCCAGCGATCCGGAATTTTCCGAACGCGTCCTGAGCGGTGTCCGCAAGGAGCTGAAAGCGCTTCTCTAGTCGATGCGATCGACTCAGTTCCAGGAGCGGCTCGTGCGCCATTGGCGAACTACCCCTAGCGGCTGCTTTAGGGCGGCCCGGAACGCTCCTACGTTAGGCGATCAGGCAGAGGGGCAAATGCTCACACGATCGCGCTCGAGACCCAGCGTCTTGATGCGCCGATGGAGCGTCGCCCGCGACACACCCATCCGCCTTGCGGCCTCCGAGACATTCCACGACGTCTGCTGAAGCGTCAGCAACAAGATGCGTTGCTCGATATTGCCGTGCGCGGTCTCATTTTGATTGACGAGGTGCGACGGAAGGTGCGCGAGGGTGACCCGCTCGTCGTCGCACAGGGTCACGGCAAAGCGACAGCAGTGCCGTAGCTCGCGAATGTTTCCCGGCCACGTGTACTGCAAGAGAAAGCGGTACGCCTCTGGGTCGAGATATTTTCCCGTGGAATCCGCCGCAGCCACTTCTTCATCGAAGACCCTGCGAATCACCTCGCCACGATCGTGGCGCTCTCGCAGGGGCGGAAGCACGATCGTGCTTCCGTTTAGACGAAAGTAGAGGTCTTCTCGAAACCGGCCCTGGCGCACCAGCGCTGCCACATCGTGAAGGCTTGCGGACACCACCGACAGCGTCACTTTTATGGCGGAGACGCTACCGACCGGAACGAACTCGCCGTCCGACAGCACCTGCAGCAAGCGGGACTTCAGTTCCAGCGGCATATCGCCGATCTCGTCCAGAAAGAGCGTGCCGCCGTCGGCCTCCTGGATTCGCCCCTTCGAGCCTCGCTTCGAAGCGCCAGTGAACGCGCCGGAACGGTAGCCGAACAGCTCGCTTTCGATCAGCTCCTTCGGGATGGATGCGCAATCGATCGAAACCATCGGCGCATGCGCATGAGGACTGGCCGCATGCAGGGCTTTGGCGAGGCGGCTTTTTCCGGAACCTGTCTCGCCACGGATCATCACGGGAAGCCGGCGATTCACCATGCGCTGCGCGATACGGATCTGATCCGCCGTCAAAGCGTCCATCTCATCCGTCGGCGGGGCGGGTCGCCTCGGCACCGGAACGACGACGCGCGAAATCGCGGACCCGCTCCCGTGGTGGCATTTCAGGAAAATGGGCTCGCCCCCGCAAGTGGTGCCGCGAATGACCGGCTCGCCCTGATCCTCGAGGCGATGACGCCCGCTCAGGCCGATCACTTCATGCACTCCGCACCCCTGGACGGCATGCGCGGGCACCTGGAGAAAATGACAGGCCGAGGATGATCCATCCACGACTCGATCGTTCGAATCGATCGCCAAGCGAACCTCGGACGAGATGTCGGCAAAATCGGCCTGCCGGGACAGGCGAAGAACGCGGGTACCCGCATGCAGCCGATCGAAGTAGAGGTTTTCGATCAGGCGAGCGGATTGCGCCACCATGTCTTGAACGATGGCGGTGGCCTCGCGGCCTGGCTGTCGCCATGTCGTGACATTCAGGGCGCCGACCAGATCCGTTCGCCCGCCGAAGATCGGCGCGACGACGCAGGTCATGTGCGTGAGACGGGTGCTGAAGTGCTCGTCTCCGAGAATCATGACCGGGCTCCCCTGCTTCAGACAGGTTCCGACGCCGTTCGTCCCCTGGTCCTCCTCGTGCCACATGCTGCCGGTGAGGAGGCGCGAGCCTCGCGCCTTTCCCTGCAGATCGGAGTCCGGGCCATACACGAGGACCGACACGCTGTTCTTGTCGTGGAGCGTGACGACGTAGTCGTGCCGCGCGAGCCGCGCGAACAGGCGTTCGACCTCGCTGCGGGCCGAGGCCAGCAGATCGTCCAGCGAGCAGCAGATGTCTCGAAGCTCGGCGTGCGTGAGCACCGATGTCTGCGGGACGCGGTGCGGCTCCAGGCCATATTGGTCGAGACATCGCCGCCAGGAGGCGACGACCGGTCCCTGTTGATCCGCCGGAGCCGACGTCGCCAGCCTCACGGTCGAGCGCACTCTTTCGGCATGCGGCCGGACATTCATTGCGCCTCCTCTCCGGGGAGCTCGTACGGCCCACCTGAGCCTAGGGTACCCAAACGTTCGAGGTCGGGCGATCTGTCGCATTTGCGACACCTCGCCAAACGGCTAACGGGTGGCTGCGACACCAGCACCGCGCCAAGTCGCCGAAATGCCGCCAAAAGTGCATGACACGGAAGGCACTCGACACGACGGCCTTCGGACGAAAACGTCTCTGATCCCTGCCCAGGAGCGCGCGATGAAACTCGGCCTGTTCCAGATGCCCTTGCACCCGTCCCACCGCCCCTTGCGGGAAGTGCTGCAGGAAAACACGGACAAGATTCTTCACGCGGACGAACTGGGCTTCCACGAGGTCTGGGTGGGCGAGCATTTCTCGGCGACGACCGAACCCATCACCGCGCCGCTGATCTTCATGGCCTCGCTGCTGTCGCGCACGAAACAGATCAAGTTCGGCACCGGTGTGATCGGCCTGCCCAATCATCACCCGGCGATCGTGGCCGCCGAGGTGGCGCTGTTCGATCACCTGAGCGACGGGCGCCTGCTCTTCGGGATCGGTCCGGCCGGCCTCGCCAGTGACTTCGAGCTGTTCGGAAACACGGACGCCGTCGTGCGCAACGAGCGCATGGCCGAGTCGATCGACACCATTCTCAAGATCTGGAGCCAGGATCCGCCGTACGACATCCGCGGCAAGCACTGGCAGATCAGGATCACCGACAACATCATCCCGTCGCTCGGGGTCGGCTACCTGTCGAAGCCGTTGCAGAGGCCGCATCCGCCGATCGCGATGTCGGCCATGTCACCGTTCTCGGAAAGCGTGAAGACGGCGGCGATGAAGGGCTGGAGCGCGATGAGCGCCAACTTCATGCCGGAATACGCGGTCGCCAGCCACTGGAAGAAGTTCCTCGAAGGCTGCGAGGCGGCGGGACGCGAACCCGATGGAAACGCCTGGCGACTCGCGCGAAACATCATCGTGGCGGAGACGGACGAGCAGGCGCTGGAATGGGCGCTCGACCCTGCCGGCAGCAACCACTACTACTTCAGCTACCTGTGGGACGTGCTCAAGCGCGCCAACTACACCGCCGTGATGAAGCCGGACCCCAAGGCGCCCGACGATGCATACACCGTCGAAGACCTGATCCGCAGCATGGTGATCTACGGCTCTTCGAAAACCGTCTTGGAAAAACTCATCGATCTGCGTCGCCGGGTCGGGCCCTTCGGAACTCTCCTAATGGCGTCGATGGATGGGAGTGGTGTAAACCGCGATCGGGAGTGGCAGACGATGCGACGCTTGGCGAAGGAGGTTCTGCCTCGACTCGACAACGCCTGCTCCACCTCTTCTTCCTCCCTGGGAGA
>CAZXXM010000031.1:0-14851 GCA_964644715.1 uncultured Salinisphaerales bacterium | reverse complement strand
CGGGCGGCCATTTCAAGGAAGCCCTGGTGATCCCGGCAGCTCGCGTGGGCCAGGGCCGGCAGGCCTTGCTGGTGTGGAGCGAGCGCCCCGCCATCGACGCCGTGCAGGCCGGCGAGGCGGCAGCGGCCGAAGCCCAACAGATCAGCCCAGCGCCCGCTGCGGCTGCGAAACCCGCTACCAGGCCCGCCGCTCCTCCGCCGGCGAAGCCCGCATCCCCGGCATCATCGCCCGCCACTACGCCGCCTGCGGCGAAGCCCGCGACGACGACCCCGCCTCCCGCCGCCGCTCCGGCTGCTGCGAAGCCCGCGTCTCCGGCACCGTCCGCGGCCGCACCCCCCGCCGCGACGACACCCGCCACTTCCGCGCCCGCTACTCCCCCGACGGCAGCGCCCGCGCGCCCGGCGCCGACCGCGCCGGGCACATGAGTCGAATTCCTTTCCGGCGGTTCTGGCTGAGCCTGCTGGCAGCCCTGTTCCTGCAGCTGGTCGCACTGCCGGATGCGGTTGCCGCCGCACGGCCGCTGTGGATCCCCTTGATGCTGGTCTACTGGGCCCTCGCCGAACCGCGGCTGCCTTCACTGCTCTTGGCATTCGTGCTCGGCATCGCGCTGGACGTGCTCTACAACACCGTGCTCGGCCAGCACGCGATGGGATTCGTGCTCCTGGTGTTCTTCATGGCGCGCCTGCGGGCCGTGTTCGTGCTGTTCCCGCTGTGGCAATCCACGATCGCGCTGATTCCAGCCTGGGCCGCGTACTGCCTGTTGATGACGATGATCGACGACATTTCCCGACATCGCGCCGACGTCTGGCTGCGCTGGCTGCCGGCCTTGTCCACGACCCTGTTCTGGCCACTGGTGCACTCGGTGCTCGAAGGCGGGACCCGGCGGCACTCGCAGGAATGACGATCTTGCGACCATCGTCGACTCTTCTCCCGCCGCCCGCTTCCGCAAGAACGCGGCGGCGAACGGATCTGCGCCCGCGCGACTGAGGCTTCATGGACAACCTGAAGAATCTCGTCCGCGAGAAGCACATGTACATGACGCGCATCGGCGTTGCCGTCGTCGTGTGCCTGGCCATGACTTCGCTGCTGCTCTACCGGCTGGTGGGGCTGCAGGTCGTCGATCGCGAGTACTACGCGACGCGCGCCGAAGAAAACCGCATGCGCCTGTCCGCGGTGCCCCCGGTGCGCGGCCTGGTCACCGACCGCAACGGCGTGCTGCTGGCGCAGAACACGCCCGCGTTCGTGCTCGAAGTGGTGCCCGAGCAGGTCGAGAACATGGACGCGCTGCTGCAAGCCCTGCAGCCGGTGGTGAACCTCGACCCCACGGAGATCGCGCGATTCAAGGACCGGGTCTCGAAGACACCGCGCTATCGCGCCGTCCCGCTGCGCGGCAACCTGACGATGGAGCAGGTCGCGCGCTTCCAGCTCAACCGCTTCGACTTCGAAGGCGCCGACGTCACCGCCACGCTCACGCGCAGCTATCCGCTGGGCGCGGCCGCCGCACACGTCGTCGGCTACGTCGGCGGCATCACCGAGGACGAGTTCAAGAAGATCGAGGCCGCGGCGTACCAGGGGCTCACGCAGATCGGCAAGATCGGCGTCGAGAAATCCCACGAGAACGAGCTGCGCGGAACGCCCGGCGCGAAGATCGTCGAGGCCAACGCCTATGGACGGCCGCTGCGCGAACTGGAGTACCGGCAGGGCGCGCCCGGCAAGAACCTCGTGCTCAGCCTGGATGCCAAGGTGCAGATGGCGGCCGAGCAGGCGCTCGGCGGCCTCGACGGCGCGGTCGTCGCGATCGACCCCCGCAACGGCGAAGTCATCGCACTGGTCTCCAAGCCCGGCTTCGATCCACAGCCCTTCGTCGCCGGCATCGATCGCACCACGTACAAGGCCCTGCTCGACGATCGCAAGCGTCCGCTCTACAACCGCGCGCTGCAGGGCGCGTATCCGCCGGGCTCCACCGTCAAGCCGTTCATGGCGCTGGCCGGCCTGGAATACGAAACGCTGCAAGGCGGGCACGGCGAATTCTGCAGCGGCTCGATGAGCCTGCCGCACTCGACCCGCAAATACCGCTGCTGGAAGCGCACCGGTCACGGTTGGCTCGACATGGCCGGCGGTGTGATCCAGTCCTGCGACATCTATTTCTACGAGGTCGCGCAGGCCCTGGGCGTCGACCGCATCCACACCTTCCTGTCGCTGTTCGGCCTCGGTCACCCGACCGACGTCGACCTGCCGCTCGAGAAGAGCGGCCTGCTGCCGTCGCGCGAGTGGAAGATGCGCACGCGCAAGGAAGCCTGGTTCCCGGGCGAGACGCTCAACATCGGCATCGGGCAGGGCTACATGACCACCACGCCGATGCAGCTCGCGCAGATCACGGCCCGCATGGCGATGCGCGGCAAGGGATTCAAGCCGCACGTCGTGCATGCGATGCAGGACACGCTCACCGGCGCCACGACCCCGGTCGCCGCCGAACCGCTGACCCCGATTCCGCATCGTCACGCGCAGGACTGGGAGACCGTGATCAACGCGATGGTCGAGGTCACGGCCTCGCAGCGCGGCACCGCGTATCGCGTGTTCAAGGATGCGCCGTACCGCGTGGCCGCCAAGACCGGTACCGCGCAGGTCGCCGGCATGTCGCAGGAAGAACTGCGCGCCAAGAAACTCGAGGAGACGCCCTTCCATCTGCGCGACCACGCGCTGTTCGTCGCCTTCGCACCCGCCGAAGATCCGAAGATCGCCGTCGCGGTGATCGCCGAGCACGCCGGCCACGGCGGTTCGGCCGCGGCACCGGTGGCGCGCCAGGTCATGGACCAGTACCTGCTGGGCAAGATTCTCTACAACCTTCCGGCAGACCCGGGTCCGGGTGCGCCCGTCGCCGCGGCGACGCGAGCGGCCCCCGTCGAACTGATCGGCGGGCCGGACGACGAGGAATAAGCTTGCGCTCATGAGTCCCTTCCATCGCTCGAGCAACGACGAAACGGGTGTCCGCAAGCTGTTCGACGTCCTTCACCTCGACCCGATCCTGCTGTGCCTGCTGCTGGGCGTGTGCACGCTCGGCCTGACCGTCCTGTACTCGGCGTCGGGACATTCGATACCCATGGTCGTCAACCAGGCGGAGCGCCTGCTGATCGGGCTGGTGGTCATGACAGTCGCCGCGCAGGCGCCTCCCGAGATCTATCGCAGCGCGGCGCCGTGGTTCTACGGGTTCGCGCTGGTGCTGTGCGGGCTCACCCTGATCCTCGGCGATCACGCGAAGGGGGCGCAGCGCTGGCTGGACCTGGGGGTGCTGCGCTTCCAGCCGTCCGAGCTGATGAAGCTCGCGATGCCGATCATGGTCGCGGCCTTCCTGCATCTCTTCACCTTGCCGCCGCGCTGGCATGCCGTGGTGCTCACCCTGCTGCTGATCGGCGTTCCGACCGTGGTCGTGATGATCCAGCCCGATCTCGGGACCTCGCTGCTGATCGTCGCCGCCGGCGGCTTCGCGCTCTATCTGGCCGGTCTGCGCTGGCAGTACATCTTCGGGGCGCTGGCGGCGATCGGCGCGGCCGCGCCGATCCTGTGGGCGCGCCTGCACGACTACCAGCGACAGCGCATCCTGACCCTGTTCGATCCGGAGTCCGATCCGCTGGGCACCGGCTATCACATCGCGCAGTCGAAGATCGCGATCGGATCCGGCGGCGTGTTCGGCAAGGGATGGCTGGAGGGCACGCAGGCCAAGCTCGACTTCCTTCCCGAGTCGCACACCGATTTCATCTTCGCGGTGTTCGCCGAGGAACTGGGCCTGGTCGGCATCTGCGTGCTGCTGGCGCTGTACCTGGGCATCGTCGGACGCGGCCTGTACATCGCCGCACGCGCGCAGGACAGCTTCCAGCGCCTGCTCGCGGGCAGCCTGGCGATGACGTTCTTCGTCTACGTGTTCATCAACATGGGCATGGTCATCGGCCTGCTGCCCGTGGTCGGCGTGCCGCTGCCACTGATGAGCTACGGCGGCACCTCGATGGTCAGCCTGCTCGCGGGGTTCGGCCTGCTGATGTCGATCCACACGCACCGCAAGCTGCTGGCCTCCTGATCCTCGAGAGAGGTCCGCCCCTCGCCCCGGGCGAGGCCGGGCACCGCAGACTGCGCCGCTACTGCACCACGACCTTGCCTTTCATGACGTCGCCGTGGATGGCGCATTTGTAGTCGTAGCTGCCCGGTGCCGTGAACGTGCGGGTCCAGGTAGCGTCGTGCCGAAGACGGCCGCTCTTGGCCTGGTCCGCGAAGATCACGTTGTGATTGGAACCGTCGTTGTTCACCCAGGTCACAGTCGTACCGACGGGAACCGTCAGCGTCTCCGGAACGAAAACATTGAACCCGATCGAGACCTCGTGCGGACCCGAAGGCGGCTTGGTCTCGGTCGGCGCACCGGCCGCTCCGGCCGGGGTCGCGAGGCAGCAGGCAGTCAGCAGTGCCGCGGCAAAACTCATCTTCTTGAAGCCGATCATCCGGTGGATCCTTGTCTGGTCGTCAGGAAAAGGGATGCCTGCTTCGTTGCGCGGCGGGTACGCGGCCCTGCGTCCCCGAACTGAAGCAACGACCGCGCCGAACCGCAGGGTCCGTGCTTTTCACCGCCTGTTTCCGCTTTCGGACCCCGATCCTTGTCCGGCTCGATCGGTACCCCGGGTTGGCGTATGCCGGGTCACCCGATATGGTGCCGCCGAATAATGTCCCCCTCATGCCCCCTGATGACGGTATTCAAACGCCTGCTGCCCTGCCTGTTCGTGCTGGCCACCGCGCCAGCCGCTGCCGACTACAGCAACCATCCGAAAGCGCAGGAACTGTTGACGCAGCTGGCCCGGGAAGAGCGTTTCAGCCCCGAAGAACTGGCGGCCGTGCGGGTGGCGCTGACGCAGGCCGAGCGCATCCCCAAGCTCGTGGAAGCTGAACAGAAGGCAGCGGAGCGGACCGAAACCTGGACGACCTACGCGAGCAAGCGGGTCGATGGCCCGCGGATCGAGAACGGCGCCGACTTCCTCGACGAGAACCGCACCTGGTTCACACGGGCCGAGGCGCAGTACGGCGTGCCGCCCGCGATCATCGCCGGCGTGCTCGGCCTGGAAACGAATTTCGGCCGCTTCACCGGTTCGGCCCGCGTGCTCGACGCGCTGACCACGCAGGGCTTCGACCACCCGACCCGTTCCGCATTCTTCTTCTCGGAGCTTCGCGAGTTCTTCGTGTTCTGCCGCGACAACAAGCGCGATCCGGCGGAAGCACTGGGCTCTTACGCCGGCGCCATGGGCTGGGCGCAGTTCATGCCGAGCAACTACCGCCGCCTGGCGGTCGACTTCGACGGCGATGGCTACCGCGATCTCTGGACCGCCGCCGACGCCATCGGCAGCATCGCCCGCTATCTCGTCGAATACGATCCCGCTCGCGGCTGGCATCGCGGCGAGCCGCTGATAGTGCCGGCCGTGCTGGACAAGCCGCTGCCGGACACGGTGCCGGTCAACACGTCGCGCACCACCCACACGGCCGGGCAGCTGGCCGCACTGGGATTGCGCACCACCGTCGATCTGCCGCCGGACACCCGCGTGGGCATCGTCGAGCTGCAGCTCGATCAGGGCCGTGAGTACTGGGTCGGCCTCAACAACTTCTATTCGGTGATGAGCTACAACCCCCGCGTCTACTATGCGATGACCGTAAGCCTTCTGGCGCAGGAAATGGCGCGGGTGGATGCCGAGCGCAACATCGCTCGATGAGCATGCGAGTCCCGGCGTACGGCTCCGCCGCTCTGGCGCTGCTCCTACTGAGCGCCTGTGCCACCGCGCCACCGCGCACCAGCAATCCGCCTCGCCAGGTCCGCATCCCGCCTCCGCAGGTGAGCACGATCCATCAGCCCGAGCGGACGCCGCCCGCGCAGAAGGAACGTGATCCCGGCCCGGCGCCATCGTGGGAGAAGGACGGCCCGCCGTCGGACGACGAAATTCCGCCCGGCCTGGCCGACCTCGCCGAGCCCGTACCGCAATACGAGCCGCTGAGTCCCGGCGGCAACATGCGCAGCTACGAGGTCTTCGGCAAGAAGTACCACGTACTCACGTCTGCGGAGGGCTTCCGCGAGACCGGCCTCGCCTCCTGGTACGGCAAGAAATTCCATGGGCGCAAGACGTCCAACGGCGAGAAGTACGACATGTTCGCGCTGTCGGCGGCGCACAAGAGCCTGCCGCTGCCGAGCTACGTGCGCGTCACCAACCTGGGCAACGGCAAGAGCGTGATCGTCCGCGTCAACGATCGCGGCCCGTTCCACTCCAGCCGCATCATCGATCTGTCGTACGCCGCTGCGGTGAAGCTCGACACGGTCGGCAAGATCGCCACCGTGGAACTCGAAGCGATCACGCCGGGCCGCGAGCTGCCGCCCCCGCCCAAGCTCAAGACACCGACCCAGATCGCCAACGGCGCGCGGCCGACGCCGCGACTGTTGCAGGTGGCCGCCTATTCCGACCCGATCAATGCCGTGGCGATGAAGGAGGAACTGGCCGAACTCGGCATTTCCAACGTGCAGGTGCGCGTCGGCATGCTCAACAACGGAGACACCGTTCACCGCGTGATGGTCGGACCTTTCGAGGAGCGCAAGCGCATGGACGAAACGCGCATCCGCATCCGCGGCGCCGGCTTCGAAGCCATTCCCATCTCCGAGTAGCCGCACGGCCGGTCACGTCCACCGGCCTCGAAACTCCGCTCGCCGTTCGACTGATGCGTTGCGATAATCGCACCTCGGCTTTCTGCTTCCCGACCCGCTTCCGCGCCCGATGAAATTCAATCTCCCTGCCCTGCTGCTCGCGCTCGTTCTCGCCGGCCCCGCCTTCGCCGCCAAGATTCCCGATCCGCCGACGATCGACGCGAAGTCCTGGGTGCTGATGGATTACGCCTCGGGCGAGGTCCTCGCCGAGAAGAACGGCGACGCGCGCGCCGAGCCCGCGAGCATCACCAAGGTGCTGCTCAGCTACATCGTCTACGACGAGATCAAGAAGGGCCGCATCAAGTGGGACGACGAGGTCCTGATCAGCGAGAAAGCCTGGCGCCAGGGCAAGGACTCCAGCGAGTCGCGGATGTTCCTGAACATCGGCTCCAAGGTGAAGCTCGAAGACCTGGTGCACGGCATCGTCATCCAGTCCGGCAACGACGCCAGCGTGGCGGTGGCCGAGCATCTCGCCGGCAGCGAGGACGCCTTCGCGGAACTGATGAACCAGTACGCGCAGAAGCTGGGCATGAAGAATTCGCACTTCACGAATGCGCCGGGCCTGCCCGATCCCGATCACTACTCCACGCCGCACGATCTGGCGATTCTCGGCCGCGCGCTGATCCGCGACTTCCCGGAGGACTACAAGGTCTACGCGCAGCGCGAGTTCATCTACAACGGCATCAAGCAGGGCAATCGCAACATCCTGCTGGACATGGATCGTGGCGCGGACGGCATCAAGACCGGCCACACCAGCAGTGCCGGCTTCTGCCTGCTGTCCTCGGTCAAGCGCGAGGATCGCCGCCTGATCGCCGCGGTGATGGGCACGCCGAGCATGAAGTACCGCGCCCAGGCCAGCCTGGAGCTGATGAACTGGGGTTTCCGCTTCTTCGAGACGGCCGCGATGTTCGGGCCAGACAAGCCGCTGGCCACCGTGCGCGTGTGGAAGGGCGCCGAACCGCAGCTCGCCGTCGGCGCACAGCCGATGAGCCTGCTGCTGCCGCGCGGCGGCAAGGACACGATCCAGGTCAAGACGCAGGTCAACGAACCCGTGCTCGCGCCCGTCGCGCTCAACCAGACGCTCGGCAGCATCGAGATCTCGGTCGAGGGCAAGGTCGTGCGCAAGCTGCCGCTGGTCGCACTCAAGGAAGTGCCCGCCGGCAGCCTGTTCCAGCGTTTGTCGGATCAGGTGAGGATGTGGATCGCGAACTGATCGTTCGCTCCCTCGGACGCGTCGAGTACGCGTCCAGCTACGCGGCGATGCGCGAGTTCACGCAGGCGCGCACGCCGCAGACCGTCGACGAACTCTGGCTTCTCGAGCATTCGCCGGTCTTCACGCAAGGCCAGGCGGGAAAGGCCGAACACGTGCTCGCGCCGGGCGACATCCCGGTGGTGGCGAGCAACCGCGGTGGGCAGGTGACCTATCACGGCCCGGGCCAGCTGGTGGGCTATCCGCTGCTGGACCTGCAACGCCGCGGCCTGGGCATCCGCGATCTGGTCAGCCTGATCGAGAACGCGATGATCGCCACCTTGGCGCGCTACGGAATCGAGGCCTTCGCGCGCACCGACGCGCCCGGCGTGTACGTGCAGCGCCGATTCGACGGCCGCACGGATACGCGAAAGCTCGGATCGGTGGGCCTGCGTGTAAGCCGCGGATGCAGCTACCACGGCCTGTCGCTGAACGTGGCGATGGACCTGGAGCCGTTCTCCCGGATCAATCCCTGCGGCTATGCCGGGCTGCGCATGACGCAGGTCAGCGAACTCGGCGGGCCCTCCGACGTCGACGAAGTCGCCCGTGACCTGGCTGCGGTTTTGATCGACGCCCTGCGAACGACCGGCGGCACGGCGCGCTCATCGATCGCTTGAGGATCGGGCGCTCGTCGCGCGCGGTTGGGCCGGCCGAAAACGTCTATAGCAGCGGAGGCAACAGCACTCCCTGCCGCGACGTGCGGCACGCCGCAAACACATCGCCGGGTCGAGCTCCCGGCGTCCCGGCGGCAGCGGTGAGAATCGCCTGCGAGCAGTACGTCGCCAGCGGCATGTACTCGCCCCGGTTGGCGACCGACTTCGCCGCCGTGCTCTTCTCGATCGATTCCGCGAACGTGGGATGTGCCAGCAGCTCGCGGATCGTGACGCCGCCCTGCTTCTCCGGGCCCCAGGCCAGCCAGTCGTACGACGCAGGCAGCTGCGCGGGACGTGTCCAGTCCCGGCTGATCGCGACGTTGTAGTAGCCGTCTGCGTCCAGCGTCAGCGCCTGATCCGCCAAGCAGCCATAGACCTTGGTGCTCGCGGCGCCGTACTGGCACAGCGACCAGTAGCGCACCTGCGGCGTCGGTTGCGGCTGAAGCTGCGTGGTGTAGCTCGGCAGCTTTCCGCGGACGATCAGGTAGTCGGCGTAGTCGCGATCGGTCTTCAACGCCAGGAAGCCGTTGTGCGGGTTGTAGCCGACGCCCAGGCCAGTGGCATTGAGAAGCGTCGCATCGAACAGCGTGAACTCCGGCCTGGCCGCCGGGATCAGCGGCGCGATCAGCGAGACCGGCAACGCGGAGCCATCCTTCTGCAGCTGCTGCTGGATGCCGGCGCAGGTCGCAGCGTCGGCCGCGTTCGGCAGCGACTTCGGTCCGGCTGGCGTTTCCAGCGTCAGCGCCGGCAGCGGAACCCCGCCTTCGTTTCCTCCGACCGCAAGATAGGTTCGGTAGGCCAGCACCGTGCGCTTCTTGACCTTCGCATCGAGCACGCCGGGCTTGGGGCGATACAGCGTGTTCGGCTCGCGAACGGCCGGAGCCGCCGCGTTGATCCGCACGTACGCGGTGTACGCGCCGCCGACGGAAGTCTGGTCGTCACGGCGCGTGCGATCGAGATTCCGGTTCACGCTCCCGGGGTCCGGCGACAGCTCGTTGTCGCTGATGGCCTCGAACACGAACAGGTTGCCGTCGTGGACGTGGAACGCGGAGTACCGCGCGTCCGGATACTGACCCTGGACGCGCAGGCGCGAGCCCGCAGGCGCCGTGTCGGAGACCACCGCGATCCAGTAGCGCGCGTTGATCTCGGGGAAGGCGTTGTTGCCGAGGCCTGTTTGCGCAGGATCGAATGCCAGCATCCAGCCGCAACCCACCTGCAGATTCTGGCTCGGCAACAGCAGCTGGGCGTGCGCCGAGGGCATCGCCATCAAGGTCGCAGCCGACACGAGCCATCGGACGAGGCGTCCGATCGATCCCTTCCTCACAACCTTCTCCTCGATTCCTGAATGGCGTCTCACCGGAGCATAGCCCGCGCTCATCGGTGCTTCACGGTGGACGAGTCCCCCATTCTTTTCGATACGGGCACCGCTCAGCGCATCACGCCGATGCCATCCGGCACGGGCACCGGCAATGACGGACGATTGATCGATCCCGGCTCCATCGTTCCCTGCCCGTCGCCCGGCAGAGAAGGGCGACCCCGCACGACGGTTCCCGAGGGCGGCTGGCACGCCGGGTCCGCGGAGCGCTCAGGATTCGTGGGGTCGACGTTCACCGGGCGACCGGCCCTGTCGTAGCAACCGGCGGGATAGACGTACACGGGACCCGCTTCTGCAGCGCTCTGCGCCGGCGCGGCACTGCGGATCGAGGGACTCAGGCGGACCGTGGGAGGCGGATCCGAAAAGGCTCGCGTCGACGTCGACATCAGTCCGCAAGCCAACACCATCGCGATGATCCGGTTCATATCCAGCACAGGCACGGGTCCTATCCTCAACCAAGTTCTATCGTCCGACGCCAATCCTTTCGCGACGCTGACGATCTGCTGCGCCGCACATCGGCCCATGCCGAAGTGGCGGACAACACCATAAGATAGGCTCATGTGCATGCTCCACATACTGGCCCTCTGCGGCACCTGATGAACCCCGAATGAACGCAAACGATGCGGTTCTCGTGCGTGCTCGCGGGGTTCACTTCGCGCACGGCACCCGTGTGATCTACGACGGCGTGGACATCGACATTCCGCGCGGCAAGGTCGTGGCCATCATGGGGCCCTCCGGCACCGGAAAGACGACGCTGCTGCGCCTGATCGGCGGGCAGTGGCGCCCCAAGGCCGGAACCGTCGAGTTCGATGGCGTCGACGTCCACAAGCTCGGTCGCGGCCCCCTGTACGAATTGCGCAAGCGCATGGGCATGCTGTTCCAGAACGGCGCGCTGCTCACCGACCTGACGGTCTTCGAGAACGTGGCCTTCCCGCTGCGCGAGCAGACCCGGCTACCCGAGTCGATGATCCGCGATCTGGTGCTGATGAAGCTCCAGGCGGTGGGCCTGCGAGGCGCGCGCGACCTGTACCCGCAGCAGCTGTCGGGCGGCATGTCGCGCCGCGTGGCACTGGCCCGCGCCATCGCGCTCGACCCGGACCTGGTGATGTACGACGAGCCCTTCGCGGGCCAGGACCCCATCTCGATGGGCGTGTTGATGCGGCTGATCCGCACGTTGAACGACGCGCTCGGGCTGACCTCCATCGTGGTATCGCACGACCTGCAGGAAGTGCTGTCGATCGCCGACTACGGCTATCTCATCGCCGACGGCAAGGTCCAGGCGCAGGGCACGGCCGACGTCATCCGCGACTCGCAGCATCCCTGGGTCCAGCAGTTCCTGCGCGGCCTGCCGGACGGCCCGGTGGCCTTCCACTACAAGGCACCGGACTTCGCGTCCGAGCTGCTCGGCAGCAACGCGAAGGCGGGTGTGCGATGAGCGGCGCCTTCGGCATCATCCAGAATTTCCTGTCCGGCCTGGGCCGCGCGCAGTTCTTCCTGCTGCAGGTGCTCGGAAGCATCCCGGCGCTGCTGCTGCGGCCGCGCCTGATCGTGCAGCAGCTGTATTACGTGGGTCAGTTGTCGATGGTGATCATCGTGCTGGCCGGCTCTTTCGTCGGCATGGTGCTCGCGCTGCAGGGCTATCGCACCCTGATCCGCTTCGGGGCCGAGGAATCGCTGGGCGTCTTCGTGGCGCTGGTGATCGTGCGGGAGCTCGGGCCGGTCGTGACGGCCCTGCTGTTCGCCGGCCGTGCGGGCTCCGCGCTGGCCGCGGAACTGGGCCTGATGCGCGCCACCGACCAGCTGTCGGCGATGGAGATGATGGCCGTCGACCCGATTCGCCGCGTCGTCGCGCCGCGCTTCCTCGCCGGCGTCATCGCGATGCCGCTGCTGGCCTCGATCTTCGCCGTGATGGCCATCGGCATCGCGGGCGGGCATGCGATCGGCGTGGAGCTGCTCGGCGTGGATGCCGGCAGCTACTGGTCGCAGATCAGGGGCAGCGTGGGCATGGACGACATCACCGACGGCCTGGTCAAGGCCACGGTGTTCGGCATCGCCGTCACCTGGATCGCCGTCTACCAGGGTTTCAACGCGGAACCGACGTCGGAGGGCGTCTCGCGCGCCACGACGTCGACGGTCGTGATCTCCTCGCTGTCGATCCTCGCGCTCGACTTCGTGCTCACGGCCTTCATGTTCAAATGAAGTTAAGCCACTTGCCCTAGGTTCACACCATGCAATCACGCGCTCTGGAGATGTTGGTCGGCCTGTTCGTCTGCCTGGGCGTCGCGGCGGTGTTCGTGCTGACGTTTCGCGTCGCCAGCCTGGACACGGTCGGCGGTTCCGGCAGCACGTACCGCGTCATCGCGTCGTTCGAGAACATCGGTGGCCTCAAGCAGGGTTCGGCCGTGACCATGGCCGGCGTCAAGATCGGCCGAGTGCGCGACATCGTCATCGATCCGAACACCTTCGAAGCCAACGTCACGCTCGAGCTGTCCAACACCTACAACACGATCCCGGACGATTCGAACGCCAAGATCCTCACGGCCGGCCTGCTCGGCGAACAGTACGTGGGGATCGAGGTCGGCGGCGCCGACGAGCCGCTCAAGGACGGCAGCAAGCTCAAACTGACGCAGAGCGCGCTGGTGCTCGAAAACCTGATCGGCCAGTTCCTGTCCTCCCAGGGCGACAAGAAGGGCGATACGCAACTGGCCGACGCCATCGGCAAGCTCGCCGATTCGCTCGGCAGCAAGAATTCCCCGGCGCCGAGCCCTGCTCCGGCGACGCCTGGCAATGGAGCCACCCCATGAAGACCGCCATGAACCTCAGTACCCGTTTCCTCGTCCTGCTCGCCGCGCTGGGCTTTGCATTCGCGTCGCAGGCGGCGCCCTCGCAGCCGGCCGACACCGTCATCAAGACGGCCACGACCGAGTTCCAGGACCTGATCAAGCAGAACCACGAGAAGTACCGCGCCGACCTGCCCGGCTTCTACAAGGTCGTCGAAGACAAGGTCGTGCCGTACTTCGACACGAAGGGCATCGCCCAGCTCGTGCTCGGCCGCAACTGGAAGACGGCCACCCCCGACCAGCGCACGCGCTTCGAAGCCGCGTTCAAGGATTCTCTGATCCGCACCTACGCGCGCGCGATGCTCGACTACCACGACAGCGTCAGCGCGGAATGGGCGCCGCTGAAGGCCGAAGCCGGCGCGACCGACGTGAACGTGAATGCGAAGATCATCCGGCAGAACGCGCCGCCGATCCCGCTGTCGTTCTCGGTGCACGCTGTGGGCGACGCCTGGAAGATCTACGACATCTCGGTCGAGAACATCTCGCTGATCACGAACTTCCGCAGCCAGCTCAACACCGAGATCAAGGCCAACGGCCTGGACGCGGTGATCAAGAAGTTCGAAGACAACACCTACCTCAAGCAGAACCCGCCGGCCGCCGCCTCATGATCGAGGGCGAGCTCACGTTCGCCAGCGTTCGCGACTGGCTCGCGCGTGCCGACGAGCTCGCGTCGCACGATCGCGTCGATCTTTCGAAGGTTGGAAAGGTCGATAGCGCCGGAGCGGCTTTCCTGCTGGAACTGACGCGCCGCGCCGCCCGAAACGGGTCGCGGCAGATCGAGTTCGTCAATGCGAGTCAGGCCCTGCGCGGCCTGCTAGAGTTCCTGCAGATAGACAACGCGATCAAGCTGGCCTGAGCAAGAGCCGGCACCGCGTCGTCGCTACACCGGGAGAGACCGTGCGTGCCGCGATCCTGACTGTTGCCCTCGCCGTAATGACGACGGGTTGCGCCCATAGGCCGCCCGACGAGCCCTCCGATCCGCTCGAACCGATCAACCGCGGTATCTACAAGTTCAACCGCGTGGCCGACACCTACGTGCTACGCCCCGTGGCCAAGACCTACAAGCAGTACACGCCTAACCAGTTCCAGCGGGGCGTGCACAACTTCCTCGACAACCTGTTCTACCCGACGACGATCGTCAACGCCGCGCTGCAGGGCAAGATCGCGCAGAGCGGCAGGGACCTGGGGCGGTTCGTCATCAACACCACGATCGGACTCGCCGGGCTGATGGACGTCGCCACGCCGCTGGGCCTGGAGCGCAATGACGAGGATCTCGGCCAGACCCTCGGCAAGTGGGGCGTTCCGGAGGGCTGGTACCTGATGCTGCCGTTCTTCGGCCCCAGCGACACGCGCGACCTGTTCGGCAAGGTCGGCGATTCATTCACCGGCCCGACACCGGTTGCGAATCTCGCCGACGCGTACACGGTCACCGACTACCACGTGTCCGATACCGTGGACTATTCGCTGACCGCGCTCGGTGCGGTGGACGCTCGCGCCGGCCTGCTCGAAGCCGACAAGTTCCTGGACGAGCAGATGGATCCCTACGTCTTCCTGCGGACGACATATCTGCAGAATCGGCTGAACAAGATCCACGACGGCAACCCGCCGAAGGAGAAGTTCGACTTCGACGAGGAATGATTCAGCCGTAATCCTTCCACTCGACGAGGCGTCCCTGCTCGTCGAAGCGCAAAACGCTGCAGAGCGTGATCGCCACTTTCTCGCCGGCCTTCGCGAAGCCCGGCACGTCGACCTTGGCGGTTCCACCCCAGGGCGCGACGCGCACCACGACGTCGCCGCTGGACAGCACCCGCTCCGGCGCACCCATCTTGCGGTCCGGCATCAGATCGCCGGCGAACAGGCGAAGGACGCCCAGCAGATCGTCGCGCTTGCGGTACGCAAAGCCGCGGTTCACGTGCTCGAAATCGAGGTCTGGGTGCAGCAGCGACGTCAGGGTTTCGAAGTCCTTGGCGTTGTAGGCGGCGACGATCTTGTTCGACTGCTCGACGGTGTTCATGG
>CAZXXM010000030.1:0-14916 GCA_964644715.1 uncultured Salinisphaerales bacterium | reverse complement strand
GCCGTGATCAACCGGATGCCGGCGATGGTGAAGATCGATTGCCCGGGACGGCTCGTGGTTCGCCGCGAATCGATCGAGGCCCGCATCGGCCGGTCGTTCGACCTGCGCGAACTGCAGGTCAACCTGATCTCGCTTTCCGGAAACATCGACGAATCGGACGACGAGTTCGTCCTGCAGTGGCACTCGTAACGCTCCCGAGGAGAACAACCATGAACGCACCCGTCACGCCGCCGAAACCGTCGAAGAAACTCAGCCTCAAGGAAAACTACGCGCTGCTGACGCGCGGGCTGGGCTGGGACGCCACCTACGAGTCGATGGACGAAGCGTTCCCGCAGGACAAGTTCGAAGGCATCAAGATCCACGACTGGGACAAGTGGGAGGACCCGTTCCGTCTCACGATGGACGCGTACTGGAAGTACCAGGGCGAGAAGGAGCGCAAGCTCTACGCTATCGTCGACGCCTTCCAGCAGAACAACGGCCAGTTCAACGTCAGCGACGCGCGATACATCAACACGCTGAAGCTGTTTCTGACCGGTGTGAGCCCGCTGGAATATGCCGCGCACCGTGGGTTTGCCATGGCCGGCCGCAATTTCCGCGGCACCAGCGCGCGCATCGCATGCCAGATGCAGGCCATCGACGAGCTGCGTCACGCGCAGACGCAGGCCCACACGATCAGCCACTACAACAAGTTCTTCAACGGTCTTCACGACCCCGCGCACATGCACGACCGGGTCTGGTACCTGTCGGTGCCGAAGTCCTACTTCGAAGATGCGATGACCGCGGGACCGTTCGAGTTCGTCACCGCGATCTCGTTCTCCTTCGAGTACGTGCTGACGAACCTGTTGTTCATGCCCTTCATGAGCGGCGCCGCCTTCAACGGCGACATGGCGACCGTGACGTTCGGGTTCTCGGCTCAGTCCGACGAATCGCGGCACATGACCCTGGGCCTGGAGGTGGTGAAGTTCATTCTCCAGCAGGACCCGGCCAATGTTCCCATCGTGCAGCGCTGGCTCGACAAGTGGTTCTGGCGCGGCTACCGGCTGCTGGCGCTGGTGTCGATGATGATGGACTACATGCTGCCCAAGCGCGTGATGAGCTGGGCGGAGGCCTGGGAGGTTTACTTCGAGCAGAACGGCGGCGCGCTTTTCAACGATCTCGCGCGCTACGGCATCCGCCTGCCCAAGTACCACGACGTCGCGGCCAAGGAGAAGCACCGTCTCTCGCACGAGACCTGGGCCACGTTCTACAACTACGGCCAGGCCGCGGCCTTCCACACCTGGGTGCCGGAAGAGAGCGAGATGAAATGGCTGTCGGAAAAATATCCGACCACCTTCGACAAGCTCTACCGGCCGCGCTTCGAGTACTGGCGCGAGCAGCAGAAGGCGGGCAAGCGTTTCTACAACCCGACGCTGCCCATGCTGTGCCAGACCTGCCAGATTCCGATGTTCTTCACCGAGCCGGACGATCCGACGAAGATCTGCTACCGCGAAACCGACTACCTCGGAAACAAGTTCCACTTCTGCTCGGACGGCTGCAAGGACATCTTCTGCAACGAGCCCGAGAAGTACGTCCACTCCTGGATGCCGGTGCACCAGATCTACCAGGGCAACTGTTTCCCGGCGGATGCCGATCCCACGGCGCCGGGCTTCGATCCGCTGAAGGAAGTGCTGCGCTATTACAACTTCCAGCCCGGAGCCGACGGCAGCGAGTACCTCGATTCCCCGGATCGCCACAACTGGGAACGCTGGACCGGCAAGCCGGCCGTGAATACCTGAGGAGAAGCCCATGAGCGTCATTGCCCTCAAGCCCGGCTATACCGGCGAGATGAAAGATCGCGTCGAGAATTTTCACGGCAAGCAGCTGCTTTACATCGGATGGGAAGACCACCTGATGTACTGCGCGCCGCTGGCGCTGCCGCTGCCTGCGGATCTGCCGTTCGCGGCGCTGACGCAGGAGATCATTCCGAGTCTGTACGCGGCACACCCGGACACCGCGAAGATCGATTGGAGCCGGGCGGAGTGGTTCGTCTCCGGCAAGCCGTTCACCCCCGATCCGTCGAAGACCCTGATGGGCAACGGCCTGGGTCACAAGGCGGTGCTGCGCTTCCGCACGCCGGGTCTGACCGGAATCGGCGGCTCCTGTACCTGAGGCGATCTCGTGAGCTACCAGGTCAGGATCGAGCCGCTGGGACAGTCAGTCGACATCGAGGACGGGCAGACCATCCTGGACGCCTGTCTTCGCGCTGGCGTGTGGTTGCCGCACGCCTGCTGTCACGGCCTGTGCGCGACGTGCAAGGTCCAGGTGATCGACGGCGAGATCGAGCACGGCGCCGCTTCGCCGTTTGCGCTGATGGATTTCGAGCGCGATGAGCGCAAGACCCTGGCGTGCTGCGCCACGGTGCAGTCGGACGTCACCATCGAGGCCGATATCGATGAGGAGCCTGACGCCGAGGTTATCCCGGTGCGGGACTTCCGCGGCCGGATATCGCGTATCGAGACGCTGACGCCGACGATCAAGGGCATCTGGATCGCTCTCGACGAGCCGATGCACTTCCAGGCCGGGCAGTACATCAACATCGAAATTCCGACACTCGGCTTCAGTCGCCCCTTCTCCATCGCAGGGGCGCCGGTCTCCAGCGTGCACGAGCTGGAGCTCAACGTGCGCATCGTCCCAGGGGGCGCGGGCACGGCCTACCTGCACGGCGAACTGCGTGCTGGCGACATGGTCACGGTCTCGGGTCCCTACGGTCGGTTCTTCGTACGCAAGTCGGCGAAGGTGCCGATGATCTTCATGGCGGGCGGCTCGGGCCTGTCCAGCCCTCGCAGCATGGTGCTCGACATGCTCGGTAGCGGCTGCACCCTTCCGATGACGCTGGTGTACGGGCAGCGCACGCGAGACGAGTTGTACTACCACGACGAGTTCACCGCGCTGGCCGAGGAGCATCCGAACCTGACTTACGTTCCGGCCTTGTCCAACGAACCGGAAGATTCGGACTGGACCGGATTCCGCGGCTTCGTTCACGACGCGGCCAAAGCGCATTTCAACAACGATTTTCGTGGTCACAAGGCTTATCTGTGCGGTCCGCCGAGAATGATCGACGCCTGCATCACCACGCTGATGCAGGGTCAGCTGTTCGAGCGCGACATCTACACCGAGAAGTTTCTGTCGGCCGCGGATGCGCAGCAGGCACGCAGCCCGCTGTTCAAATCGATCTGACGCTGCGGCGCAACACGATGGCAAAGCGTATCCACATCGAAAACTGCGACGACAGCTTCCCCTGCGCCGACGGTGCCGACGTGCTCCGGGCGATGGAATGCCTGGGTCGCAAGGGCATCCCCATCGGCTGCCGTGGTGGCGGTTGCGGTGTGTGCAAAGTGCAGGTGCTCGAGGGCCCGTACCACACCGGCACGATGAGCCGGGCCTGCATCACCGAGGAGGAGCAGGCGCAGGGATACGCGTTGGCCTGCAAGCTGGTTCCCGATGGCGACGTTCGCTTGCGCGTGGTCGGCAAGATGTCGCGTTCCTTCGAATCGGTGCTCGGCAAGTTTCATTTCTACGGGACGGCTACGCCGCCCCGCCATTCCTAGAAAGACCTGAGGAGACGAACATGGCACTGACTGGCGTACTGCGACCCGGACACGTGGTGCTGCGCGTGCTGGATCTCGATGCAGCGGTGAAGCACTACACCCAGATCCTGGGACTGGCCGAGGTGATGCGTGACGATGGCGGCCGCGTGTTCTTCAAGGCCTGGGACGAGGCCGATCATCACAGCGTGGTGATCCGCAAGGCCGACGAGGCCGGCATGGACTACATGGGCTGGAAGGTCGACTCCGACGCCACGCTCGACCGCTTCGCCGCTGAGCTCGAGGCCAGCCCGCTGGCCACGCAGACCTCGTGGATCGCAGCCGGCGAGCATCCGCACACGGGGCGTCGTTTCCGCTTCACGATTCCCACCGGCCACACGATGGAGCTGTACGCGCATCGTGACGTCACCGGCTGCGCGACGGGTTACATCAACCCGGAACCCTGGCCGGACGACCAGCGCGGCATGTCGCCCTCGCGATTCGATCACTGCCTGCTGTACGGCGATGACCTCGACGGTACCGTGGAGCTGTTCACGAAGATCCTCGGTTTCAACCTTGCCGAACAAGTCGTTGCGGGCCCGGAAAAGCTGCAGATCGCGGCTTTTCTGACCTGCTCCAACAAGGCGCATGACGTGGCCTTCATTCGCCAGCCGATGAAGAACAAGTTCCACCACTGCTCGTTCATGCTCGGCAGCTGGAACGAGGTGCTCAAGGCTGCGGACATCATTTCCAAGAAGAAGGTGTCGCTCGACCTGGGCCCGACGCGTCATGGCATCACGCGCGGTGAGACCATCTACTTCTTCGACCCGAGCGGCAACCGCAACGAGGTCTTCTCCGGCGGCTACATCTGGTACCCGGACAAGCCGACGATCACCTGGACCGACGACCAGCTCGGTCCGGCGATCTTCTACCACGACCGCAAGCTCAACGAGGCCTTCCTGTCGGTGGTGACCTGAGTCCGGCAATCCGCCCGCAACCACGAGAAACACGATGGCAAGCACTACGCCAGCGGCCCCGGCGAAAGCCGCGGGGCCCAGGGATTTTTTTCACTTCATCAATGGGGAATTCGTTGCCTCGGCCAGTGGCAAGACCTTCGAGGACCGCAATCCGATCGACGGCTCCCTGATCGGCAGGGTCTGCGAAGGCGGCAAGCCGGAGGTCGATGCCGCGGTGGCCGCGGCGCGGGCGGCGCTCGAAGGGCCCTGGGGCAGGATGCCGGTGACGCAGCGCGTGGAACTGCTATACAAGGTTGCCGACGAGATCAACCGCCGCTTCGATGATTTCCTTGCAGCGGAGATCGCGGACACCGGCAAGCCGGCGAGCCTCGCCGCGCACATCGACATTCCGCGCGGTGCGGCGAACTTCAAGATCTTTGCGGACGTCATCAAGAACGTTCCGAGCGAAACCTTCGAGATGGCCACGCCCGACGGCGGCGAGGCGCTGAACTACTCGGTGCGCGTGCCGCGCGGGGTGATCGCCGTGGTCTGCCCCTGGAACCTGCCGCTGCTGCTGATGACCTGGAAGGTCGGGCCGGCGCTGGCCTGCGGCAACGCTGTGGTGGTCAAGCCATCCGAGGAAACGCCGGCGACCGCGACCCTGCTCGGCGAGGTGATGAACGCGGTCGGCATTCCCAAGGGCGTCTACAACGTGGTGCATGGTCTGGGTCCGGATTCCGCCGGCGAGTTCCTGACCTCGCATCGCGGCGTCAACGCGATCACCTTCACCGGCGAGACGCGTACCGGCGAGGCGATCATGGGTGCCGCTGCGCGCGGGCTGCGACCGGTGTCGTTTGAGCTGGGAGGCAAGAATGCGGGACTGGTCTTCGCCGATGCCGACTTCGAGGCCGCGGTGGACGGCATCGCACGCGCCGCCTTCGTCAACTGCGGCCAGGTGTGCCTGGGCACCGAGCGGGTCTATGTCGAGCGGCCGATCTTCGAGAAGTTCGTCGCTGCGCTGAAGCTCAAGGCCGAGGCGATGAAGCCCGGCCTGCCGTACGAGAAGAGCACCGGCATCGGCCCTCTGATCTCGCAGGAGCACCTGGGCAAGGTGCTGTCGTACTACCGGAAGGCCAAGGACGAGGGCGCGACGATCGTCACTGGCGGCGGCGTGCCCGACATGGCGCCCGAGCTCAAGGGCGGAAGCTGGGTGCAGCCGACGATCTGGACCGGCCTGCCGGAAACCGCGACGGTGATTCGCGAGGAGATCTTCGGGCCCTGCTGCCACATCGCGCCCTTCGACAGCGAGGACGAGGCCGTGGCGCGCGCAAACGACACGCCCTACGGACTGTGTACGACGGTCTGGACGAAGGATCTGTCGCGCGCGCACCGCATCTCGAAGCGCATCGAAGTCGGCCTTTGCTGGATCAACTCCTGGTTCCTGCGCGATCTACGCACGCCCTTCGGCGGCTCCAAGCAGAGCGGCATCGGCCGCGAAGGTGGGGTGCACTCGCTCGAGTTCTACACCGAGCTGCGCAACGTCTGCATCAAGTACGCCTGAGGGAACGTTCATGAGCAATGCAACGCCCGCGCCGGCAGCGAACCCGGAGATCGGCCGCAACATCGTGGCGGCCGGCATCGCGACCAACTACCACGACATCGGCACGCCGGGCAGCAAGACGCCACTGGTGCTGCTCCACGGTTCCGGTCCGGGTGTCAGCGGCTGGGCCAACTGGCGTCTCGTGCTCCCGGGGCTATCGGCCGCCCGCCGCGTGCTGGCGCCCGACCTGGTCGGCTTCGGCTTCACTGATCGGCCCGCCGGGCATGTCTACGGTCTCGACAGCTGGGTCACGCACGCCGTCGGCTTTCTAGACGCCCTGCATCTGGACAAGGTCGACCTCGTCGGCAACTCCTTCGGCGGCGGTCTGGCGCTTGCGCTGGCCATCCGCCATCCCAAGCGCGTGCGCCGCCTGGTGCTGATGGGCGCGGCCGGCGTGCGTTTTACGCTGACGCCCGGTCTCGACGCAGTGTGGGGCTACGAGCCGTCGTTCGAGAACATGAGGCGCCTGATGGATACGTTCGCTTACGAACGGATCCTGTTCACGTACGTACTGGCTGAGCTGGGGTACCGCGCCAGCATCCGCCCGGGTTTCCAGGAATCGTTCTCGGCGATGTTCCCCGCGCCGCGACAGCGCTGGGTCGATGCGTTGGCAAGCGATGAGGCGCAGATCGCAAAGTTGCCGCAGCCGACCTTGGTCATCCATGGACGCGAGGACCAAGTGGTTCCTCTGGAGACCTCGTTGCGCCTTTCCAGCCTGATTCCCAAGGCCCAGTTGCACGTCTTCGGACAGTGCGGCCATTGGACGCAGATCGAACACTCGACGCGCTTCGTCCAGCTCGTCAACGCCTTTCTCGCAGAAGCCGACGCCACCCACAACGTTCCATGACACCCGACAAGATCCAGCAACACGGCGACGCGCTCTACGAAGCGCTGATCACGCGCAAGGCGATCACGCCGCTCACCGACCGCGAGTCCGACATCACCATCGAGGACGCCTACCGCATCCAGCAGCGCATGATCGAGCGCCGTCTTGCGAAGGGCGAGACGGTGATCGGCAAGAAGATCGGCGTGACGTCCAAGGCCGTGCAGCAGATGCTCAAGGTCTATCAGCCGGACTTCGGCCTGCTGTTGTCGGGCATGGTTTACGCCGAGAGCCTACCGATCCCGGTGAGTTCGATGATTGCGCCGCGCGCCGAGGCGGAAGTCGCGTTCATTCTCAAGCGCGATCTCAACGGCCCCGGCGTCACCGCCGCCGACGTGCTGCGCGCCACCGACTATGTGCTGCCCTGCTTCGAGATCGTGGACTCCCGCATCCAGGACTGGAAGATCAAGATCCAGGATACGGTCGCCGACAACGCCTCCTGCGGCGTCTTCGTGCTCGGCGGGCAGGCGCGATCGCTGCGTGGACTGGACCTGGCGGTAGCCGGGATGGTGGTGGAGAAGAACGGCGAGGTGGTGTCGACCTCCGCCGGCGCCGCGGTGCAGGGCTCGCCCGTCAATGCAGTGGCCTGGCTCGCGAACACGCTCGGCGCACTCGGCATTCCGCTCAAGGCCGGCGAGGTGATTCTGTCCGGCTCGCAGTCGCCGTTGATGAACGTGGTGGCTGGTGATTCTTTCTTGTGCAGCGTCGGCGGTCTCGGCAGCTGTTCCGTCCGCTTCTCCTGAGCCGCCTTATGCCGAGTCGCGACATGACCATCGACAAAAAAACCATTGAAAGCCTCGCCGAATATCTCGAAAGCGCCGAACTCGAAGCGCGCGAGGTCGTGAAGATCACCGACGCGAATCCGACGCTCACCATCGAGGATGGTTACGCCATCCAGGCCGAGATTCGTCGTCGCAAGGAGGCGCGCGGCAATAGGGTTGCCGGCTTCAAAGCCGGCCTGACCTCGCGTGCGAAGATGAAACAGATGGGCGTCGAAGTGCCGTGCTTCGGCCTGTTGTTCGATTACATGAGCGTTGCCAACGGCGCCGAAGTCAAGACATCGGAACTCATCCATCCCAAGGTCGAGGCCGAGATCGCTTTCGTTCTCAAGGCGCCGTTGCGCGGGCCCGGCTGTCACGTCGGGGCCGTGCTCGCTGCCACCGACTTTGTGGTGCCGGCGGTGGAGATCATCGACTCGCGTTACGAGAACTTCCGCTTCGATCTGGTCAGCGTCGTGGCCGACAACACCTCGTCGTCGCGTTTCGTCGTCGGAAGCGTCGCGCGCGGTGTCGAAGGTTTGGACCTGCGCACCCTGGGCCTGGTGATGGAGAAGAACGGCGAGATCGTGGCGATGGCTGCTGGCGCCGCCGTGCTGGGCCATCCCGCCGAGGCGATCGCGCAGCTCGCCAACCACCTCGCCGAGCGGGGCGAAGAGATTCCCGCCGGTACCTACATCATGAGCGGCGGCGCCACCGAGGCCATCCCGGTCAAGGCGGGCGATGCCATTCACGTCCGCTTCCAGGATCTGGGCAGCGTGTCGATGCGCTTCGTCTAAAGAAAACCTGATCCACCTCCGTTAGTCCTCGCGTGCATCGAACGATGCACGCCGGGAGGCCTGTGTCTTCACGTTGCCGAGTCACCGAATCATGTCCGCCAAGCCTGCACGCCCGAATCCGTTCACCCAGACCGAGGGGCACATCCACGTCGGCGGCATCGACGCGCTGGTGCGTCTGAGTCTCGACCAGGTACGCACCGATGCGCGCCGCGGACTCAGGACCGGCATGTTCATCTCGGGTTACCGCGGCTCGCCGCTGGGCATGCTCGATGCAGCGCTCCAGAAACAGCAGAAAGCGCTGCTCGAACATAATGTCCACTTCGTCGATGGGCTCAACGAGGATCTCGGCGCCACCGCGGTGTGGGGCACGCAGATGCTGCACACCGTCGGCAGGAAGAAGTTCGATGGCGTGACCGGCATGTGGTACGGCAAGGCGCCGGGAGTCGACCGCTCCGGCGATGCTCTCAAGCACGCCAATTACACGGGCATCGACAAGAACGGCGGCGTGCTGGCCATCGTCGGCGACGACCCGAGCTGCAAGTCATCCTCGTTGTGCAGTCAGTCGGAGCCGATGCTGATGCACGTCGGCATCCCGTCGCTGTACCCGGGCAACGTGCAGGAGGTGCTGGACTACGGTCTGCACGGCTACCAGATGTCGCGCTTGTCGGGCCTGTGGGTGGGCATGAAGTTCGTCACCAGCGTGGCCGACGGCACGGGCACCGCGGACATCACGCCGGAGCGCCTGAACTTCATCGCGCCCGACATGGAGTTCGACGGCAAGCTGTTCACGCCACGTATGAACATGGGCATGAATGTGCGCGTGGAAGCGCTGGAGATGGAGCAGTCGCTGTACACGCGGCGGCTGGAGGTGGCGAAGCGCTACGCGGCGGCCAACAAGCTCAACCACGTCGTCTTCGAGAACCCCGACGCCTGGCTCGGCATCATCACCGCCGGCAAGACCTACAACGATCTGCGACAGTGCTTTCTCGAACTCGGGCTCGATGACGCAGCGCTGCGCCGCTACGGCATCCGCATCCTCAAGATGGGCATGCTCTTCCCGATGGAGCCGACGGTGGTGCGCGAATTCGCGCGCGGCCTCGAGGAGATTCTCGTCATCGAGGAGAAGCGTCCGTTTCTGGAGATGTTCGCCAAGAACGTGCTGTACGGCATGAGCAACGCACCGCGCATCGTCGGCAAGTACGACGAGCACGAGCAGGAACTGCTGCCGCACTTCGGCGAATTCGAACCCGACGTCATCGGCCGCGCGCTGACCAAGCGCCTGTCGCGCAAGACACGGGTCGAATCGGCCGAGGCCTGGCTCAAGCGCGTCGACGAGATCCATGCGCGCAACAAGCTGGCCACTTCGACGCGCACGGCCTGGTACTGCTCGGGGTGCCCGCACAACAGTTCCACGCAGGCGGTCGAGGGAAGCGTCGTGTCGGCCGGCATCGGCTGCCACACGATGGCGATGTGGATGAATCGCAACGTCGTGATGGGCACCCACATGGGCGCCGAGGGCACGCAGTGGATCGGCATGGCGCCGTTCACCGAAGAGCGGCACATCTTCCAGAACATGGGCGATGGCACCTATTTCCACTCGGGTCGGCTGGCCATCGGCTATTCGGCCGCCACCGACGTCAACATCACCTACAAGCTGCTGTACAACGCGCACGTATCGATGACCGGTGGCCAGGAGGCCATGGGCGGCCGCTCGATTCCCAACGTGGTGGCGGACCTGCTGGCCAACGGCGTCAAGCGCGTGATCGTCACCACCGGTGACCTGGCGCCGTACAACGGCGTGAGCCTGGCCGGCGGCACCGAGGTCTGGCACCGCGATCGTCTCGACGAAGCACAGCGCTCGCTGGCCGCGATCCCCGGTACCACCGTGCTGATCCACGACCAGGAATGCGCGGCCGAACTGCGCCGCGCGCGCAGCCGCGGCAAGGCCGAGGAGCCGGTCGAGGTCACGGTCATCAACGAGCGCGTCTGCGAAGGCTGCGGCGACTGCGGCGTGAAATCCAACTGCATGAGCGTAGAGCCGGTGGCGACCGAGTTCGGCCGCAAGACGCGCATCCACCAGTCCTCGTGCAACAAGGACTTCTCCTGCGTGAAGGGCTTCTGCCCCTCGTTCCTGACGATCACGCCGAACCCGGAACCGGTGGCCGTTGACGGCGCGGTCAAGAAAAAGAAGAAGGGCCGCATCCCGGCGCTGGATCGCGCCTTGCCCGACCCCGTCAAGAAGGTGGACGACACGCTGGGCGTCGGCATCCACGTCATGGGCATCGGCGGTACCGGTTCGGTGACGGTGGTCGCCACGCTCGCCAACGCGGCGCGCCTCGAAGGCAAACACGTCATCGGCCTGGACCAGACGGGCCTGGCGCAGAAGGGCGGGGCGGTGATCTCGGACATCAAGATCTCGCACAAGCCCTTCGATGGATCGAACAAGATCTCCGACGGCCGCACCGACCTCTACCTGGGCTTCGACATCCTCAACGCGACCGATCCCAAGAACCTGGACAAGTGCCTGCCGGAGCGCACGATCGCGGTGGTGTCGACCACGCAGACGCCCACCGGACAGATGGTGTCGGACCGCAAGCGCTTCTTCCCCGCGGTGTCTTCGCTGACCGCCGGCATCGACAAGGTCACGCGCAAGGAACACAACGTTTTCCTCGACGGCCAGGCGCTGGCCGAGGGGCTGTTCGGCGACGCGATGGCGACCAACAATTTCATGGTCGGCGTCGCTTTTCAGGCCGGCACGATTCCGCTGAAGGCCGAGTCCATCGAAGCTGCGATCTCGCAGTCCGGCGTCGGCGTCGAGCAGAGTCTCGCTGCGTTCCGCTGGGGCCGCATGGCGGTGGTCGATCGCGCGTTCGTCGAGGCCGAGGTTGCGAAGTTCGCGCCCAAGGTCGTTCGGGCGGAGCTGTCGCCTGCGGCCCGGGCCATCGTCGAGTCGATCGGCGCCCAGGGCGAGACGCGTCGGCTGGTCGAGGTGCGGGTGCCGGAGCTGATCGCCTATCAGGACGAGGCCTATGCCACGCGTTACGCGCAGATCGTCAAGCGCGTCATCGAGGCCGAAGCGAGCGCCGTGCCGGGCAAGACCGCGCTGGGCGAAGCCGCGGCGCGCTATCTCTACAAGCTGATGGCCTACAAGGACGAGTACGAGGTCGCTCGGCTGCACAGCGATCCGGCGTTCTTGGCCCAGCTCGATGCAATGTTCCCGCACGGCTACTCGGTCAAGTACAACCTCGCGCCGCCCGCGATTTCGAAGAAAGACCCGGTCACCGGGCACCTGATCAAACGCCAGTTCGGCGGATGGATGGGTACGGCCTTCCGCGTGATGAAGCGCTTCAAGAGTCTGCGCGGCGGTGCGCTCGACTTCGCTGGAAAGACCGAGGAGCGGCGTCAGGAGCGCCAGCTGATCGAGGACTACATTGGCCAGCTCGATCGCCTGATCGTGGACCTTTCAACGGACAACCATGCCCGTGCCGTCGCCGTGGCGAGTATCCCGGACGATATCCGCGGCTATGGCCACGTCAAGCAGGCCAGCATCGAGGCGGCGAAGGTGGCCGAGCGGAAGTTGCTCGAGATGAAGCCAGCCTCTGTGCCCGTACCCGAAGTGGCCTGAGAAAATTCTCAGGTCACGCCACGACCGCACGGCTCTCCAGATCGCTGTCAGCTTTCCCGCCGGACCTAGACCCAGACCTAGGCCCAGGCGGCAAGGCTCAGCCGGTTTCGCAGCGCGTTCAGAACCGTCGCGTCCAGCCGAGTAATACGGTGTCCACGTGGGGGCTGACGCTTTCGGTGCCGCCGACCCCGAGGGCGGCGGTTGCGGAAGGTCCTTTGAACGTACCCGGCACGTACCGGCCGTAGGCGAACTGGATGTCGTTGCGGGGATCGTAAGCCCAGGTGAATCCGGCGGTGGCCTGGTGACGGGGGTTAGGCGCAAACAGATTGAAGCTCACCGAGTCCGCACTGGCATCGGCGGCAGGCCGGCGTCCGTAGAGATAGCCTGCACGCAGGGTCCAGCGCGGCGTCGCCTGCCACGCGACCGCGACCTTGTAGTTGGTGAGATTGCGCCAGTTGAATCCGCTGCCGTTTCGGGAGCCCAGCGGGTCGTTGCCGGGATCATCGATGGACGCGAGCACTCCGTTGGAGAGTGCGCGCAGGTCACCATAGAAGATTCGCTGAACGTCGCCTCCCACCGTCCAGTTCGACGCCGGGCGTAGCGCGAAGCCAATGCTCAAATTCTCCGGCACATCGAACTCGCCTCCATTGGCGATCAGTCCTCGATATTTCTCGAATTTCTGCATGTGGATACGCGTGGCGTAGGCAGCGCCGAGATCCAGCCAGGGCGTCATCCGGCCGAACCAACCCACCCGGAATCCGGCTCCGACCGACTCGTCATAGCCACGGTTGCTGACCGCGTCGGGGTGTTTGGACAGTCCTTCGAACGCTTGGAAACCGTAAGCCTTGAAACGCTGATAGACGAGCAGCGGCGACAAGCCGAAGCTGTGCTGCGAGTTCGCCTGCCAGGCGACTGTCGGGGCGACGATGAGCTGTCCGAGGTCGAACCCCAGCTTTCCGCAACCCAGGAAAAAGTTTCCAGGCCGATTCCCGCATTTGGCAGGGTTCGCGTTGGTGCCGTCCACACCCGTGTCGTCGGGGTATTCGGTGTTGAGCCCGCCGTTGCCGTACACCGTGATCCCGGTGCTCCAGCGGGAGTCGAGGCGGCGCGCGTAGCCCATTTCTGGCAATGGGAAATAGGAATTGCGGCTGGTGGAAGCGAAGTCATAGACCGCGTTGGAGGCTCCGCGGCGCTCGATGCGCCGGTACGGCATGAAGCTCAATACGCCCAGATCCAGGCGCGTTTCGGTGAAGGAAAGTTTCGCCGGATTGGAAGCGCCGGCGAACGCATCCATTCCCATGGCGGTCGCGGTGCCGGCCGACTGATGCGCCAAGGGGCCGTATCCAAGAATGAAATAACCGTTGCCCGCTCGCGCCGGCGTGAAGGCTGAGCAGGCGGCAATGACGACCGCGAGCAGTGGCGCAAGCTGCCGTCTGTGCGAGCGGTCGTGAGCGCGCGTAGGAAAATCGATCATGGGCTCAGGGGAGATCGGTTGCTTCGAGATATGGCGGGAAGCAGTGACGACCGACTGCTACCGGCGAGGCGCGGTCGCCGAAGCGGAACTCGACGGGGGAGACACCGTAGCGATCCTTGAACTGGCGGGAAAAGGTGCCCAGGTTGGAAAATCCGAAATCCATCGCAATGTCCGTGATCTTGCGCTGGCGATGCCGGGCGTCGAGAAGCAGGCGCCGGCAGTGTTCGAGGCGCAGGTCGCGAATGACGCGAGTCGGAGTCAGCCCGTGCTGTGCAAAGAGGAGAAACAGGGCGCGCCGGGACATGCACATCTCCGCTGCGATTGCATCGGGCGTCAGATGCTCGTCGCCGATGCGCCTCAGCATGATGTCTCGTGCCCAATCCAGTCGTGCGCGCCGCGGGTCGTCGGCATTCACCGGGGGACTAGAGGGCTTCGCGTCTGGCTGCTCCGGCGCGGTCGTCCAGCGCTCGAATTGGATGCGATCGATCCGAAAGCGGTCCGGCGACAAGGCCGCCGACGCCTGAACACGAATCAGCGCTGTACGAAGAAGCCCCGCTCCAGCCGGAGAATTCAGGAGGCGGAGCAAGGCGTCGCCGTAGCTCGCGGCGCTCCAGGGGTGTTCTTCGTTCGGTAGCCCGACGAACCACCGGTACAGCGTGTTGTACCGTAGGTGCTCCATCAGGTCGTCGTTGCGGGAGAACGAGTACAGGCATTGAAGGATTGCAGCCCGGATGACGCGGGCATCGACGGCTCTGCAAGGCAACTCGGGCTGCGCCAGCACGGTGCTCACGATTCGATGGACGCGAGTCAGCGGGTGGAATTGCTCCGGTGTCTCCGAGCGAGCGGCAAGCGCGAGGTCGGGGGGTGCTTCGCCGGATGTGGACGCATAGATGGCGTTCAAGAACGGCTGCAGCATGTCGAACTCCTCCCTTTATCCTGCCCGGTGTGGGGTCAGCGGCTTGCCAACCTTGCGGCGCCTGTGGTCGCTCGGATGCTGGCGCTCTTGGAGGCCAAGTCTCTGCCTTCCATATCGGGAAGTAAAGAGTGCCGCGGTGATAGCGACTATTCTCGGGACGAGGGATGGACGCCCGATGGGTGGTGACACCTGAATGGGACCGCCTTTCGAGTGCGCTGACTCACGAGGACGGCCGATGTGGAGCGTGCCGCCGCCGCGGGTGTCGGGCTGGTTCCGCGAGGACTGGCCGCTGAGGCGGCGAGCCCGTTCGAGCGGGAGGGTGGGCAAGGGCGGTCGGTGTGCTC